>UQXF01000004.1 GCA_900544905.1 uncultured Clostridium sp. | reverse complement strand
CTGCCATCCGGTATTCCAGCTTCCAGAAATCCAGTCCTTCTGCATCATAAGCAGAGCCCACAAAATCTGCCGGCTCCGTCAGTACCGTATCAATCGTCGGTGAGGTGATTGCTGCTGTCGGAGGGTTCTTGTCTGTCAAATCAAATACCCGGCAGACAGCCTGCGCAGACACATTTTCCCCTGCCTTATCTGTGGCTGTGGCTGTGAACACAAGCTCTCCTGCCTTAGCCGCTGCATATGAAAACAGATTTTCCTTTACCACAGCTTCCTCGCCATTCACCATTACCTTAAGCGTATCCCTGTCAATATTACTCATATTCAGAACACCTGTTATACTATCACCAATCCCTGCACTGCTACGGTTTAAGGTAAGGGAAAATTCTGTTTTCTCTTCAGCCGGTTTTGTGATAAAGGATGGTTCTTCCGTTGTTGGTTCCTCTGTCGTCGATTCCTCTGTTGTTGGTTCCTCTGTGGATGACTCTTCTGTTATCGGTGGTTCTGTACTTCCCGTATCATCATCATTCCCCTTTTTATATTCAAGCTGCACCTTATATTTAGCTGTATTCTCGCTATCGTCCACCGCATATAGAGCAAGAATATAGTTGCCTGATTCCAGTTCATGTATATCCAACTGTCCAATCTGTTCATCCTCTACCGGTTCCTTCCCTTCCGCAACAACCGTTTCCTTTCCTGAGGCATCTGTCACCGTCAGTGAATAATTTTCCAATTTATTTTCATCCTTTACCGTACCGATAATAATAAGCTTTGATTTATCTTCATTAAATGCGATATTTGAAATCTCTGCCAGAGGAGGTGTGACATCAGGTTCATTTTTGTGTTCCACTACAAAACCCGTACTTATCACAGACTGGTTTCCACTGCTGTCAAAAGCAGTCAGCGTAATAATGTAATTTCCGTCTATCATACCAGAAGTATCCAATGTTCCAAGGGTATCAGCATTTACCGCATCCTCAGACCGGACAATCAAGTGCTCTGTCTGCTCATCCTCTCTGCGATACGTGAGAAGATAGCAGAAAAGCTCCCGGTCATCAACAACAGTACCCACAATATCAATTCTTCCATCTATGAGTTCTCCAGACGTCGGACTGACAATCTCTGTCACCGGGCATATGGTATCTGCCTGTTCCATCTCCGGCTCCGTGCCAATATTTCCATAATCAACATCCGCTATACGGAACACCATATCTTTTGAAGTAGTCATTTCCCCATCTGAGACACTGGCACTAAGCTGATAGGTTCCTCCTTTCCAGAAAACAATTTTCTTTTCTAACGCTCCCTGTTCTTCTATTGTTACCTGTTCCGGAAGAATATCATCTCCTGTTTGAAGGGAATAAGAAGCTACCGTTCCTTTTGCATCATCCTTCCCTGCAAAAAGAATGCTTATAGGCTGTCCGGCAGCAGCCTCATATGTATCTTCCAGCATAAGCTGAGGTGCTGCGTTTGCTGTAAGTACAGCCTCTTCCGTGGAAACGGTCAGGTCATGAAGCTCTGGTGTCCTGCCACTGGCAGAGGCAGTAAGAACTGCCTTAACTTTCAGATAACGCCCATGAAGCCCCGGCAGCTGCGAACCGTTTACCACATTCACTGCATCCGAAAACTTAGACCCATCATTACTTACAGAAACCTCCACTTTAATATCCGAATCATCCGGACGGACTCCGTTCCATTCCACATATGCCCAGTCCGTATTCTCTTGCCCGGCATCACATATCACTTCCCAGTTACCCTGTGACACACTGTTTGTAACAGCTGCATAACGGTCCTTCAGGTAAGTCATATGCGGACTGCCATCTGTATCATAGTATAAAAGAGCCGTATTTCTCGTTATTCCAAACATTCCCTCCTCTGATAATCCTTTATAAGTCAGTGGTATCTTATAAACAAAATCATCTCCTGCGGTCAGACGGTCATATTTCCACTGCAAGGTAACACTTCCATCCTCATTTTTCATAACAAAATCGGCTTCCGGATGAATGCGCTTAACATCCATATTCTCCCCATGAATAACCGTGGTCTCAAAAATTATTTTTCTTCCGGCTGCTGGTGCAGTATCATTATAACCGTCGCCGGCGGCTGAATCTGCGCCAGTTTTTCCATCCACTAAACTCTGCAGCTCATATGTAAGCATTACTTCTTCATTCCCTGTCTGAAGCTGTTGTCTGTTTAACGTATCTTTAACCGTAAAACCGGTTCCCTCCTGCGTTGCATCATACTCCCTTACGTCCGGTTCTTCTTTCATTTGTTCAGAATCCATATATTCCAGAACCAGCATATCATCCATCCTCTGACTGACATTACTGCATTTTCCTTCCGAAAAATCGTCATCCAAAGTAAATGTTCTGGTATAAATCCCTTTGCTGTCATCACTATCATCCGTTGAAGCTGCATCAAAAATATATCCTGCATCCTCTGCCTGCCCTTCGACATCTATCTGACTGGCATTCATTACAATATGCTTTGCAAGTATCCTTCCTTTTAAATGGAAAATATTCGCATTGATGCAAACCGTCCCCTCCGGCGCATACAGAATTCCATCCAGATAAATTTCTGAGCCATTCAAGGTAATATCTCCACTTTCAGAATACATGACAACCTTTCCATTATTATAGGTACTGCCCTGATTAAGTCCACAGGAGATATTTCCTCCCGCAACTACATATCCATTCCCTTCAAAGGTGGTTCCTGCAAAGGTAATATCCTTCTGTCCACGGATGGATTTACTTAATTTAATTGCGTCCTCCGAGAAAGTCTTACTTTCTTCATAATAATCTGCCTCTTTTATTTTCCCTATAATATCATCTTTTAAATCCGGCATGGATACCGGTTCAGTCTTTTCATTTTTTTCATCCACTTTCAGCTGCCAGCCACTGACGGACACACTCCCTGCTGCATCCACTTTTCCCGTAATATCAAGAATGGAACCGTTATAAATATAATCCTTTCCCGTATATATATCACCGGTAATATAGCTCTTCCAGCCATACATAGATAAATTCTGTTCTGTGCTTTCTGAAAACAGCGTATAGGCAAGCGCCGGAGGAACATCCTTCTGTTTCTTTGTCGCTGCCGGTACATGAATTGTCCTTGATACAGATTTCGTAGAACCATTATCATAAGAGAGTACCACCCGCATCTTATAGTCCCTATCTGAATATACGGGAAGCGCCGTCACCTGCCAGCCTGCCTGCGCCATTCCTCCTGCCCGGATATCATCCAGTACTATACTTTCCTCAAAGCCATCAGCCAGCCGTAAGCCTTTCGGAAGCTCCAGCTTCACACTTACGGCCTTTGCCGCAGTTTCTCCAATATTCTCAATATACGCATTTACAGGAAATGGATTCGGAATGTATTCCCCTTCTTTTTCCTCTAATTCTGCCTCAGAATATACACTTAAGGTAAGGGGCGCATTCAAATCCTGCGATAATTCACTCAAACCATAACAGGTGACATATTCCCTTTTTTCGCCCGGAGCAAGCGGTTTCCCATACCAGGTCACCGCAACAGCGCTGTCTCCATTCCCCGCCCCCTGTTTAACCGTATATTCCCATTTTTTATCATACAGATGCCTCCAGTTGGCAAACTGAACCTTATCCGGTCTGTCCTCTTCGCTTTTATAAAACCTGCCCTGCGAAACCGCTCCGGGATTGGACAGACTGTCAAATGCCTGCCATATCTGCGGAACATCCTCATATTCAAATTCTGTTTCTGTCGTAACGGAACCGGTTCCCGGAATACGGAAAGGTGCCGAATCATTCCCTCCAAGCTGGGTATCCATCATAATCCGGCATCCCACGTCCATTTCATCTTCCCCGTTGTTTGTTACCGTATACCGCAGTTCCACAACATCGTCCCTGCCAGTTGCACTGTTATGGATAAAAGAAAGTTTTTGTTCAATATGGAAGTTATCACGGTCTGTTGCACTATTATGACATGCATTCTCCACATCAAATGCAGACTGGCCTGCATTATATACATAATTTCTTTCCCCCAGCCGGAATGTGGTATAAGATGTGCTCCCTTTATCATATCCGTATAAAAGCGCCTTGTTGCCATCCTTTTCATTATCCGGATTGCCGCCGGTGGTCCCAATGGAAAATTTACCATTGTTATCTACATATAAACCTATATAACTGTTTTTCATCACCCGGCTGTCGGCAAGCCACGTATCATCCGCCTCCCCCGCCGCTCTGCTTTGCGTGCCTGCCCCATAGGCGCTTTCCGGGATTAATCCCAGCATTAATGCTGTAACCAGTACAAAAGACAGCAGTCTTCTGCCCCATGTCCTAATCTCTCTTCTCCTGATGCTTTTCATAGTTTTCCTCCCCTTTGTAACCTTTCGCATGTTTTTTAAAGTTATAACTCTTGAAAAAAATAAATTTGAAGCCATTATACAATAGCACTGACTATATTGCAAACTATAGTTTAACGTCATGTTAACACTTAGGGGAGATAATATTTTTATTAATTTTCCACACCTTGCAACTAATATCACTTGTTAAATTGATTTACAAAGAGAGACTCTTTAAAAGAAAATACGAATGTAATATCATAAGATTTATCTATTACAGAAGAATCGTAGAAAAGATAAGTAACTATGCACATCCGCCACCCATAACATATATACCCGCAACCTGCCATTCCCGGCAGGCTGCGGGTACCTGCATCAAATCATAAAATATCCGTCAGCTTTACAAGCGTCTGTTCCAAATGAAACTCCTCACAGATATGTTTTATTTCTTCCTTCGCCTGTTCCTTCTTTTTCTCCGATACCTGCCCTCTCACAGCACGGATTAAAATATTTTTTGGCGAAGCAGCAAAATCCACAAATTCCAGCAATTGTGTTTGATAACCGCAGCATGTCAATACATTTCCCCGGATGGCATCCGTCACCAGGGCAGACACCCGCTCCTTCACAATCCCATATCTCGTAAGAATGGAAAATGTATCGCTGTCCATCTGGGCATTTAACTCATGCTGGCAGCACGGCACAGACAAAATGATTCCCGCTTTCCATGTAATGGCATTATAAAGAGCATAATCCGTAGCCGTATCACAGGCGTGCAGTGTCACCACCATATCGACAGGCTCATCGGTGTGGTATCCATTGATATCCCCCAATTCAAAATGCAGGTTCTCATAATGATACTTTCTGGCTGTTTCATTGCATTTGCGGATAACATCCTCCTTCAAATCCAGTCCCGTCATATGCACCTGGTATTTCTTAATCTCCACTAGATAATAATACAAAATAAATGTCAGGTAGGACTTGCCGCAGCCAAAATCAATAATATGCATATCTTTGTTGGGATAATCCTTTACCACATCCTCCACCAGCTCTAAAAAGCGGTTAATCTGCCTGTATTTGTCATACATATTCCGGACTACTTTCCCATCCTTTGTAAAAATACCCAGGTCTGCTAACGGAGGAATTACCATACCTTCTTTTAACAGGTAATTTTTCTTTCGATTATGCGACATAAGCGGCTCTGCCTCTACGAATATCCGTTTATTCCCGATTCCATCACTGCTTTTATCTGGCTGTCCTCCTCTTGTATCCGGCTTGTCCATGCAGCCGCTTTTTTCATGCACATTGGAAAGCAGCTTCCCTTTTTTCGTAACCTTAAAATCCCACTGCCTTTCATTGCCGAAAATGTTCAACTGGCTGTATATGGAAGGAAACAGTTCAAATACCGCCTCTGTCAGGGTATTACTGTCCACATTTTCATGAGATGCCTGCCTGTCTGTAAAACGTTCAATCTGATAAGCTTCCCTGCCCTTCAGCACAATCTTTTGTATGACGGTCTTTTTATATATATGGGATTTGTCTGTCCGGTTGCTCAGTACAAGCTTATCCGGAAACTTTTCCAACACATCTGTAATTTGCTTTTGATTAATTGTATCCAACATTTTTCTATTCCTTCTATAGATTTTGTAAGTAAGATTTATAAAAAATAAACTCTATTAGTTTTATGTATATTCATAATATATACTGCTATTTATAATTAATCAATACGGTATTCATTATTTCTGTTGGAGTTCTTTTTCATACTCTTCATCTCTTTCTGTTTCACCATGATTACTTTTGTTCTTCAATAATTCTGCCTGTAGGCAGATTCCAATCTGCACCCCTATTTCAAAATATACCGACTGTATTGTATCACCATACTCTTCAAATCCACTTATTATTCTCTCTGTGTCACATGCCCGCATTTTTATTGAATTAACCATTCTCATCTTAGCCGCTCTTTCTCTTTCAAGCAAATCTGCTTTTTCATCCGCCGCACCGGCATGATACTGAATCAGATTAGCCAACTGGTGTATGTTGATAGCTCTGCTAATATCCTTAAAATAACTTACCTGGTATTCTTTTATAACTTTATTTTCCATAGTAATATCCTTTCCTTTTTGTAACCATTTAGTAGCATTTTTACATATTAAGTGCAACTGTTTGGTAACATGTCCTTGAGGTGATACCATGTATTATACGAACCGAATAGAAAATTTGCGTATTGACGCTGACAAAACCCAACAGCAAATTGCTGATATACTGGTCTGCCAAAGAGAAGTTTATCGCCGTTATGAGAAAGGTGAACGAGAACTTCCACTTTGGGCTGCCATTAAATTGGCTGAATATTACGATGTCTCACTGGATTATCTGGTTGGATTGACTTCAAAACAGACTCCATTCCCCAAAAACTAGATTCAAACCTTTGCACAATTTGATTATTAAAAGGTTATACTAAATGCTCCACACCCAGCCTGGCTCCTATTTCAATTCCAAATTCTAAATAAATATTCTGAATCATTCCGCAATATTGAAACATAATCTCCTCAATATCGGAATAATCAAATCCTGCATCTGCCATTTGATGCATCAGCTTATTCTTTGCTCGTTCCTCTCTTTGAATATACGATAAGTAATCTTTTACCACCATATGATTGTTTACATAATGCTCCATTATCAATTCCACATTCATATGCTTCTTTGCCCATTCATACCAAACGGAATATTCAGCTTGCTCCATCAAAGTCCCTCCCCAAAATCGTACCACCAAATAGTAGCATTTCTATTTTCATTATGCCACTATTTGGTAGTATTATCAAGAGGTGATTTTATGAATAAACCAAATCGTATCGAAGATTTATGCACAGATACTGATAAAACACAACTTGAAATTGCCAGAATACTTCACTGTCAAAGAGAAGTTTACCACAGATATGAAAAAGCGAACGAAAATACTAGTTTAGTCCGCTATTAAACCAGCTGAATATTACGATGTCTCTGTTGATTATCTTCTCGGACTTTCAGATAATCGACGTCATTTTAATCAATAAGATATCCTTTAACAATATTAAATACGGTCATTTATACATATTTTTCAAATCTACATTGCTCCTGAACCTTATCACCAAGCAGTGTAATCGCCTGATTCGGGCAACTGCTGATACATCGGTAACACATCGTGCACCGGTTATCTGAGTACGGTTTTCCCTCTTTCATCGTTATATTTCCCATAGGACAAATGGAAGCACAAAGCCCACAGCTGGTACAAGCGTCCCCAATTTTTAACTTATCCGTATATCCGGTTGTCTTTTTATAAAACCAGAGCCTCTGCCCAAATAATCCGATTATGTGGGAAATAAATGTCACCCCATCCTTTGGGTATTTGCCCTGCTTAATTTGTTGTGCTGTCCGGATGATTTTATCATCTGCTTTTCTGACAATTTCCCGATTTTCCTCAATTGATTTTTTCAACAGCTTGCTATCGCATACAGAATCCGGCATTTTTATATGTAAGCCGCCAAGAATGACTGCACCATACCGCTTCAGCAGCCTTGCAGTACAGCCCGCACCGTCACCACTGAACGCACCCATTGTGGCTATGCATAATACCTTTTTACTTTTCCACAGAGAGGAATTGGATTTTATAAAATCCCTTACCATGTATGGTGCATTGGAAAATTGTGTTGGATACCCTATTATAATTGTATCATTGCTTTGTATACCTTCAATCACACGCTCATCCTCTAAAGGTAAAATCTCCGCCGTTTCATCCAATAATTTAACAAGCTTTTCCATACAATGCTTTGTATTTCCTGTTCCGCTTAAATAAATTCCTATCATTTTCTCCTCCTGACAAAACAGCCATGACTATTCCAATAATCAAAAATAAAAACAAAGAACCTATTAAAAATAAAATCATTGCTCGCTTTTCCCATTTTTTATGAATCTGATTAAAAGACAGAGAATGAATCCGATTAAACACCCTATTGAAACGGTTCCAATAAACAGCAGCACAAGCTCTAACATGAAATTAGTACGTATATTAGACACCACTTCACAAATTGCATATATTACAGCGGATATAATGATAGCCCCTATGTATTTCTTATAATTTTTCATCCGCAATGCAATAATAACTGCAATAATTATCCCAATAATCATAAAAATAATTGTATCCGATTCAAATAACTCCTGAAGTATTGGTAAGTATCTCATAATTGCCTTCCCCTTTCAAATTGTTAATTTTTTAGACATTTCCCAAACGCCTGTCTTAATTTTTATTATAAACGAATACTCTTTCTATTGCAATTTATTTAACTTTATAAATGATTTGACGAATCCATTTCCTCTTTATATAATAATGCCAGAATAACTGTCTGAATACAATTTAAAGAAATTGATAAGGAGAACCATATGTGGGTAGCAGAGAACTGGAAAGACTATGAAGTAATCGATACATCAAACGGAGAAAAATTAGAGCGCTGGGGAAAATATATTCTTCTCCGCCCGGACCCGCAGGTACTCTGGAACACCCCGAAAAAGAATCCTGCATGGAAGAAGCTGAATGCCCACTACCACCGCAGCAAAAAGGGCGGCGGCGAATGGGAATTTTTCGATTTGCCAGAGCAGTGGTCTATTCATTACAGGGATTTGACCTTTCATTTAAAGCCCTTTAGCTTCAAGCATACCGGATTATTCCCGGAACAGGCAGCCAACTGGGACTGGTTTTCTGAGTTAATCCGAAACGCCAACCGTCCAATCAAGGTGTTAAACCTGTTTGCCTATACAGGAGGCGCCACCTGCGCAGCTGCCAAAGCCGGAGCCAGCGTCACCCATGTGGATGCCTCAAAGGGTATGGTGACCTGGGCAAAGGAAAATGCCCAGGCATCCGGACTCTCAGACGCACCAATCCGCTGGATTGTAGATGACTGTGTAAAATTTGTAGAGCGGGAAATCCGCCGGGGCAACCACTATGATGCCATTATTATGGACCCGCCTTCCTATGGCAGGGGACCAAAGGGAGAAATCTGGAAAATTGAAGAAAAAATTCATCCGTTTATTGCACTCTGCCAGCAGTTACTAAGCGATAAGCCATTGTTTTTTCTTGTTAACTCCTATACCACAGGGCTGGCACCGGCAGTATTAAGCTATCTGATTTCCACGGAGGTGGTAACCAGGCACGGCGGAAATGTAATTTCGGATGAAATCGGTCTTCCGGTCTCCGATAACGGACTGATTCTGCCCTGCGGTGCAGCGGGAAGATGGGAAAAATAAACCTGCCCACAATATAATATTTACAATACAAAAGCTTATACTATTATACAACAGGAGGACTACTGGCATGAGCAGACAGAATGTCATTGACAAAGAACGAAAACGGGGCGACTATACCATGTTTATGGATAAACTGGTATGGGTAGTTGTGCTCATGCTTTTACAGGTCAGTTTTCTTGTATTTGCCTATATCCAGCTCAAAGAGCAATATTTTCATATTCAGCTTGTGCTGACGATTATCAGTATTCTGGTGGTGTTATATATCATCAACCGCCCTATCAATCCAGCTTACAAGCTCGCCTGGAGCGTTACCATACTGCTGATTCCTATCTTTGGCGGACTGTTTTATCTTCTGCTCTCCGTGAATAATACCAGACATAAATTCCGGCAAAGCATTCGTCAGGCGGTGGAGGAATCAAAAACACATCTGGTTCAGGACACTACCGTTCTTGATGAAATCCAGCAAATCAGCAAACACGCAGTTCCACAGGCAGCCTATATCCATAATCTGGCAAAATATCCGGTATATAAAAATACATCCACAGAATATTTTCCCACCGGGGAGGCTCTGTATATCCGCCTGTTAGAGGAGCTTGAAAAAGCAGAGCATTTTATTTTTATGGAATATTTTATTATTCATGACGGTATTTTCTGGAACAGCGTTTTAGACGTTTTGAAAAAGAAGGCAAGAAATGGCGTAGATGTAAAAATTATTTATGATGATATGGGCAGCGTCCGCACCTTACCCGCCAACTACTATGAAGAGCTCCGGGAGTATGGCATTGACTGCTACTGCTTTAACCCGTTTAATCCCACGCTTTCCCTTCGGCTCAACAATCGTGACCACAGAAAAATCACCGTCATTGACGGCCATACCTCCTTTACCGGCGGTATCAATCTGGCGGATGAATATATCAACCAGCGGCAAAAGCTCCATGGCTACTGGAAGGATTCCGGCATCATGCTAAAGGGCGAGGCTACCTGGAGTTTTTCCGTCATGTTCCTGCAGCTCTGGCAGCATGTCACCGGACAGCCTGTGGACTATGAAAAATATCATGTAAAGCCTACTGATTTTCCACAGGACTGCAAAAAAAATACAGACGGTTTTGTCCAGCCATATGCAGATAATCCGTTATTCTCTGAGGTTGTAGCAGAAAATGTATATCTGAATATGATTCACCGTGCCACCAGATATGTCTACATCACCACTCCGTATCTGATTGTAGACAACGAAATGATTACGGCTCTGGTTCTTGCCGCCCAGAGCGGTATTGATGTACGCATTGTCACACCCCGGGTGCCGGACAAGAAAACCGTATTCATGATGACCCGTTCCTTTTATGAGCCTCTGACGAAGGCGGGCGTTAAAATATATGAATATCTGCCTGGCTTTATCCATTCCAAAACAATGATAGTAGACGACAATTATGCCATTGTGGGCTCAATCAATCTGGATTTCCGAAGTCTCTATCTGCATTTTGAGTGTGCCGCATTCCTCTATCACTGTGAGGAGATAAATGCCATCAAAGAGGATATTTTAGAAACCATATCCGTCTCAGAGGAGATGACCTATGAATCCTGCCTGCAAATGAACAAGCCATACCGGCTGTGGCTCAGCCTCCTCCGGCTCTATGCGCCTTTGCTCTAGGAATTATCAGATTACTATTTCGGATTTTGCCTTACTCTCCTCTACTGAATCTAATTTCATGCGGATTTGCTGCATAATCATATCGGTCTCCGCAATGCGGTCAGCACAGGAAAGCAGCTCATCCGCTATCATTTCCTCATCCTTGGGGTCAATATTTTTCTTATACTTCAGCTCATGGTCAAGACTCGCCCAGAAATCCATGGCAATGGTCCGGATTTGAATCTCCACACGCATAGGCGTCTTCCCCTTGGAAAAGAACACCGGAATCTCCACTATCATATGATAGCTGCGGTAACCATTGGGTTTTGGATATTTGATATAATCCTTAATCTTGACAAGCTTTAAATCATCCTGCATGGCAAGCATAGCCGCTATGGTATAAATATCGTCAATAAACTCACAGATAATCCGGACACCTGCCACATCCGACAGATTTGTCATTATGGCCTCCACTGTAAACGGAAGTCCCTTTTTATACAGCTTCTGGGTAATACTTTCCGGAGATTTCACCCTGGAGGAAATGCTGCTGATAGGGTTTCTGTGATATCGGACAGACATTTCATCATTCAGAACCTCTGCCTTTGTCCGGACCTCCCTGATTGCACAGCTGTACATCATCAACATTTCCTGAAATGGCTGGGACTGCTGCATTACGAGCTTTAATTCCTCTACTAAATCTCCATCTATTGTCGGCAGTTCCGTTTCCTTCTCCCTCAGACTTGGGAGCATTATTTTATCCTGTTGCATTATCTTCACCTCGTATGTTCCATCTATTCAAAATGTTCTTCTCTCTATAAATCCAATGTAATAAGCTTATTAAATATTCTTATACTCTCACCAATGCTTATGTGCTTAGATTATACCACATTAATATTAAAAAACTATGAACAAATCGAAACTCTTGTCTACTTGACTTTTCCCCCTATATTTTATACAATTTACTTTAATTGGTAAAAGCGTTAAAGCTTTAAATTTAAAAAGAACCACAAAGGAGAGGGAATTATGCCGATTACCGAAATTTTAGAGCGTAACGTCAGGGAATATCCTGATGATATCTGTTTAGTAGAAATTAACCCGGAGGTAAAGGAAGTCCGCCGTGTTACCTGGAAGGAATATGAGCTGATGGAGCCAAATCCTACCACTCACTACCGCAGGGAAATCACCTGGCATGTCATGAATGAAAAGGCAAACCGTTTTGCAAATCTGCTTATCAGCCGAGGCATCAAAAAGGGGGATAAGGTTGCCATTCTCTTGATGAACTGCTTAGAATGGCTGCCCATCTATTTTGGAATTTTAAAGACCGGCGCATTAGCCGTACCCCTTAATTTCCGTTACGCACCGGATGAGATTGAATATTGTGTAAAATTGGCAGATGTGGATATTCTTGTATTTGGACCGGAATTTA
This sequence comes from uncultured Clostridium sp., assembly GCA_900544905.1. Taxonomy (GTDB): domain Bacteria; phylum Bacillota; class Clostridia; order Lachnospirales; family Lachnospiraceae; genus CAG-590. The sequence goes on along the minus strand of UQXF01000004.1, from coordinate 45,538 downwards.
TTGGACGTGTGGAAGAAATTGCTGACCATATCAGCAAAAACCGCCTTCTCTTTTACGTTGGGGACAACTGCCCGACCTTTGCGGAGGATTATACTTCCATGACGGTCAACTGCTCCTCTCTTTCACCGGATATCAAGCTGACAGATGAGGATGATGCCGCCATTTATTTCTCTTCCGGAACTACAGGCTTTCCAAAGGCAATCCTTCACAACCACGAAAGCCTGATGCATTCCTGCCGGGTTGAACAAAACCATCATGGGCAGACAAAGGACGATGTCTTTTTGTGCATACCGCCGCTTTACCACACCGGGGCAAAAATGCACTGGTTCGGAAGCCTTTTATCCGGCAGCAAGGCAGTTCTCTTAAAGGGAACCAAGCCGGAATATATATTAGATGCCGTTTCCAGGGAAAAATGTACCATCGTATGGCTGTTAGTCCCTTGGGCACAGGATATTTTAGAGGCGGTGGAAAGCGGACGTGTTAAGCTGGAGGATTATGAATTATCCCAGTGGCGGTTGATGCATATTGGCGCCCAGCCTGTTCCACCGAGCCTGATTAAGAAATGGAAGGAATATTTCCCAAATCATCAATATGATACCAACTATGGTTTAAGCGAATCCATCGGACCTGGCTGCGTTCATCTTGGGGTAGATAACATTCACAAGGTTGGCGCAATCGGAAAAGCCGGTTTCGGATGGGAAGTCAAAATTGTAGATGAAAACGTCAATACCGTACCAAAGGGAGAAGTCGGAGAGCTATGTGTCAAGGGTCCCGGCGTTATGACCTGTTATTATCATGATAAAAAGGCAACGGACGAGGTATTAAAGGATGGATGGCTCTTTACCGGCGACATGGCACAGGAGGACGAAGACGGCTTCATTTTCCTGGTAGACCGCAAAAAGGATGTTATTATCAGCGGTGGAGAAAACATTTATCCGGTACAGATAGAAGATTTTATCCGCACCCACGGTGCTGTGCATGATGTGGCAGTTATCGGATTACCGGACAAGCGTCTTGGGGAAATCACATGTGCCATTATCGAAGTAAAGGAGAACCAGATTCTGACTGAGGAGGATATCAACGCACTCTGCCAGCAGCTTCCACGCTATAAAAGACCACGGAAGATTATTTTTGCCGACATTCCCCGTAATCCAACCGGTAAGATTGAGAAACCAAAGCTTCGGGAAATGTATGCCGGAGGAAGCGTTGTGGACGCACAAAACCACGGTTAATGAAACAATGGATACATATAATGAGATGGAACTGGGGAAAATACCTCAGTTCTATTTTGTTGTTTTTAAATATGGATACCGATATATTTATAGCAATGCTTAAGCAAATTTTAAGATTTATCACATTTACTATCATTTTTAAATGTGATAAACTAGTTAGGAATATATTGCAAGGAGGCATTCCATGGCTTATCAGAATCTTACATTGCTCACGGACCTTTATGAGCTTACCATGATGCAGGGATATTTTAACGAGAACAGCAAAGACACGGTTGTGTTTGATGCATTTTACCGCAAGAATCCGTCCGGCAATGGCTACGCAATAACAGCAGGCCTTGAGCAGATTATAGACTACGTGAAGAACCTGTCATTTTCTTATGATGACATAGACTACTTAAGAGGGCTGGGAATCTTTAGTGAAGATTTTTTAGAATATTTAGCCGGTTTTCATTTTACCGGCGATATCTATGCAATTCCGGAGGGAAGCATTGTATTTCCACAGGAACCTTTGGTTAAAGTAGTTGCTCCGATTATGGAAGCCCAATTGGTGGAAACTGCAATCCTTAATATATTGAACCATCAGAGTTTGATTGCAACTAAGGCATCCCGTGTCTGCTACGCAGCTAAGGGTGACGGAATTATGGAATTTGGGTTGAGACGTGCCCAGGGTCCGGATGCCGGAACTCTCGGCGCCAGGGCAGCCGTCATTGGCGGCTGTATCGGAACCTCCAATGTGCTGTGCGGACAGATTTTTGATATTCCGGTACTGGGAACCCATGCCCACAGCTGGATAATGAGTTTCCCGGACGAATACACCGCCTTTAAAACCTATGCGGATATGTACCCGGACGCCTGTATTTTACTTGTGGACACCTACGACACATTAAAATCCGGTGTGCCAAATGCCATTAAAGTATTCGAGGAAATGCGCAAAAAGGGAATCCACTCCAGGAAATTCGGCATCCGTTTGGACAGCGGTGACCTTGCCTATCTTTCCAAAAAAGCAAGGAAAATGCTGGATGCAGCCGGATTTCCGGACGCTGTTATATCTGCGTCCTCTGATTTGGACGAATATCTGATTGACAGCTTAAAAACCCAGGGAGCCGCCATTACATCATGGGGTGTCGGCACTAACCTGATTACCTCTGCGGACTGTCCTGCCTTCGGCGGTGTATACAAGCTGGCTGCCATTAAAAAGGAGGGACAGGAGGAATTTACTGCTAAGATTAAGATTTCAGAAAATCCTGCCAAGATTACCAATCCCGGAAATAAAACGGTATTCCGCATTATAGATAAAGAGACCGGTAAGCTAAAGGCGGATTTAATCGCATTGGCAGAGGAAAGCTATGATTCTTCAAAGGATTTGGAAATCTTCCATCCAATTGATACATGGAAACGTTCTGTCATTAAGGGCGGAACCTATGATATAGAAGAAATACTTGTTCCGGTTTTCAAAAAAGGACAATGCGTCTATGAATCACCAAAGACGATGGAAATCCGGGCATTTTGTGAAAAAGAATTAAATCTGTTATGGGATGAATCCCGACGTCTTGTGAATCCCCAGGAAGTCTATGTGGATTTATCCAAACCACTGTATGATTTGAAAATGAGCCTATTAAACAAAAGGGGGAACAAAGCATGATTAAGGAAGACCGCAGGTTATGGAAGCTGGTACTGCTTACAATACCTACCTTTGGCATTTATAACATTGTATTCTGGTTCAAATTTACCAGAGATTTAAATGAAATAAACAGGGAAGACCGGCGTATCAAAAACTATATCCTGGTATGGTGCCTGTCTGTTTTAACCCTTGGTATCTATCGCTGGGTATGGCTGTTTTACTTAGAAGACCGGTTACAGGTCACCGGTGAACGCATGGGTATGCGGATTAAACCGGGACCAGGCACTGTCTTAAGCTGGAAGCTTTTTGGTTCGTTTATCCTGATTGGACCATTCGTGGCGGATTACTACATTATCCGGAATATGAACCGTTTAGCGAAGGAATATAATGCCAACATATTGAAAAAGACAAAGGTGATAAAGCAGTAAGCTTAAATATTTTTATTATCCCTGTTTTTTCCCGGCACGCTCCTTATTCCCGAACTTCGTATATTTTCCCAGCCATACCAGTTCCACCGGTCCGGTAGAACCATTTCTCTGTTTGGCAACTATAATATCCGCAATGCCAGGCTTAGTGGATTCTTTATTATAATAATCATCACGGTAGATAAACATAATAACATCCGCATCCTGTTCAATGGCTCCGGATTCACGCAAATCCGACATAACCGGTTTATGGTCCTCACGGCTGTCCACAGCACGGTTCAGCTGGGAGAGTGCCACCACCGGCACATCTAACTCTCTGGCTAATTTCTTTAGAGAACGGCTGATTTCGGAAATTTCCTGCTGGCGGGATTCCGCCCTGCTGCTGCCATTCATGAGCTGCAGGTAATCAATAATAATTAGTCCGATATTCTGGGTCTGTTTCAATTTACGGCATTTGGAGCGCAGCTCTGCAATGGAAATACCCGGTGTATCATCAATAAACATTGGCGTGGAGCCCACCCGGAAAGTGGAATCCATCAGCTTATCCCAATCCGAATCCACCAGCTGACCGGTACGAATCGCCTGGGAATCCACCATGGAGTCCATGGCAATCAAACGGGTAGCAAGCTGTTCCTTACTCATCTCAAGACTGAAAATCGCACAGGGAACTCCGGATTTCATAGCGGCATTCTGTGCAATATTCAGAGCAAATGCTGTCTTGCCCATGGCAGGTCTGGCAGCAATCAGAATCAGCTCTGAGCCATGAAGACCCGTAAGCTTCTCATCTAAATCAATAAATCCTGTAGGCACACCGGTTATTTTACTTCCACGCTTCGCTGAGGCTTCAATGGTATCCAATACATTCAATACAATATCCTGCATTGGCACAAACTCGTCCCCACCGTTGCGCTTCTGTACAATATCAAAAAGCTCCTTCTCCGAAGCCTCCAGCAATTCCGCCACTTCGCTCTTACCGGCATAGCAGGCTTCTGTTGTCTTTTCCGTAAATTTTATCATTTTCCGAAGAGTTGCCTTATCCTGTACAATCCGTGCATACTGCTTTGCATGGGTAGAGGTTGGCACAACTGCAATGATATCGCCAACATATTCCATACTGCTGACGGAGTCCGGCGCTCCCATTTCCTTCAGCTTATTACTGACTGTCAGCAAATCCACCGGCTTGCCTTCATTATAGAGCTTTACCATGGCTTCAAACAAAAGTCCATACTGGCTATAATAAAAATCATCCTTTGTCAAAATGTCTGCAACATCCACAATGGCGTCCCTGTCCATCAGCATAGAGCCTATTACAGACTGCTCTGCCTCTGCGCTATTCGGTTGTATCTTTTTAATGACTGCCTCATCCATTTGTAATCCTACCTCAAGTAACTCTCTTTATTTTCCCACCACATTTACCTTAAGTGTAGTAGTAACCTGTTGATGTAGCTTAATCTTCACCTCATGTGTGCCAACAATCTTAATTGCATCCTTGAGCTGAATTTTTTTCTTGTCCACATCAAATCCCAGCTGGCTCCTGACCTCTTCTGCAATCTCCTTCGAGGACACAGAGCCAAAGGTCTTACCGCCCTCTCCGACTTTAATTGTGACGGTAATCTCAGACTGTTCCAGCTTTTTCCCCAGTTCCTTTGCCGCCTCTAAGTTCTCTGCTGCAATCCGCTCATCATTCGCTTTTTTAAGCTTTAAATCATTTAAATTCTTGCCTGTTGCCTCTAACGCCTGCTTTTTCTTTATCAGTACATTTCTGCCATAGCCGTCATTTACCTTGACAACATCACCTTTTTTGCCTACATTTTTCACGTCTTCCAATAAAATTACTTCCATTTTCTGTCCTTCCTTTCTGCTAACCAAGGCTTCGCTTCAGCTCTGTTTCGGTTTCGCCTTACCAATCTCGTTTCCGCTTCGCTTTGCCTATCAAAAGTCCCCGTCAGCGCGCATTTTTTCCAGTAATTCCCGGATTTGCTGCTTTGCCTCTTCTATTGTTACATTTTCTATCTGGGCACCCGCCACGGTACCATGACCACCGCCGCCAAAATGCTCCATAATCACCTGCACATTTACATCATCAATGGACCTGGCACTGATGTACACCATATTGTCGAGTCTGGAAAGTACAAAGGATGCCCTGACATTGTCCACGTCCAGCAAATCATTTGCTACCTTAGCTGCCAGTACCGTAGGACTATCCACACCCTCCGTCGGCACATCGGATATGGCAAAATTATCCATGAAAATCTCCGCCCTGGCTACGCCCTCGGAGAGCTGTTTGTAGCTAATCATATCGGTACGGTATGCCTTTCGGACTCTCGTCATATCCGCACCGGATTTTCTGAGAAAAGATGCCGCTTCAAAGGTACGCACTCCCGTTTTAGTCACAAAGTTATCCGTATCCACTAAAATACCGGCATACATCGCATCCGCTTCCGCCGGACGGAGCTTTGGCTTATCCATACTGTACTGCAAAATCTCTGCCACCATCTCGCAGGCAGAGGATGCAAAAGGCTCTATATAAGAGAGGGTTGCATGCTCAATAATCTCACCACTCTGCCTGTGGTGGTCTATAACCACAATATTTTTCGTATGGGAAAGCAGCTCCTCACACTCGGTATAATTCGGACGGTTTACATCTACTACAATTAAAACCGTATTCGGGTCAACTGCTTCTAATGCCTGCTCGCTGTTATAAAACATATCCTCCGGATATACATTGCTTCCCATGAAGCTGTTCATAGCCGGACGGATTGAACTGGTTATCTCATTTATGACAATATGGGCTTTCTTATCCATCATGGTAGCCAGCCTGTAAATTCCAATGGCAGAACCCAGACAGTCAATATCCGGTTTCTTGTGTCCCATAATAATTACCTGGTCCTTTGTGACAAGCATTTCCTTCAATGCATGAGCCTTTACCCGGGCTTTCACACGGGTATTCTTCTCCGCCGACTGGGTCTTGCCGCCATAATATATTATCTTATCTCCCTTTTTGATAACCGCCTGGTCACCGCCTCTTCCCAGCGCCAAATCCATTGCCATATGGGAATACTCATAAGAGGTTGTGTAGTTGTCATCCTCCGGGTCAATTCCCACTGCGATACTCAGGGTAACCGGTGTTTCATTTCCGATATTAATGCTCCGCACCTCGTCCAGCAATGAAAACTTGCCCTGCTGAAGCCGCTCTAAATGCTGCTGCTGACATACAAAAATATATTTATCCTTTTCCAGTTTTTTGATAATGGCATCCGCCGTCTGCATATATTTTGTAATCTTTCTATCAATCAGTGCCACCAGCAGGGAGCGTCTCACCTCTTCCGTGGATTCCATGGCTTCCTCATAGTTATCTATATAAATGTGACCTGCCACCAGCTTGATTTTTTCCTTCTCAGCCAGTGCCTCTACCAGCTCTGTCTCGTCATACAGATAAATGGCAAAGAGTACCTCCTGGTCATCCACATTCTCTGTCATTTCCGGTGTCAGAATGTCCTGTACCTCCACCCTGCGAATCTCAACACGGTAATTGCGGTTTGACTGAAAAATGTGTACCACTCTCTGGTTATTATCCTCCGGCTCCATCTGTAAAAGCTCCAGCGTAATATCCGTAAATATATTCTGAATATGCTTACGCATATGCTGCTTATCACTCTTTACTGTCTCAAAAAATGCCTTATTGCTCCAGAGCACACGGCCGTTCTGGTCCACAAGAATATAAGGAATGGAAAGCTCTTTGATTAACTCTCTCTGGACAGAATCATGGGCAAAGCTAAATGCCACCAAATCCGACATGATATTCGGGCGTTTACTGAAATACAGATACCCTGCGCCGCCGAGATATGCGATAATAAATACCGATACTACCACACCGCTGGTCACATCTATTCCGTACACGACCCCATTCATAATCACCAGAAGAATCACCATGTAAAATGGTATCTTCAGATATTTTTCAATTTCTTTGCGCAACAAGCTTTTCTCATTCATAACCAGTCTCCTAAATCAGCGCTATACCGGTTATCCGGTTTGATATACTGTTAAATCTGATACACCTGCATATATTTTAACAGGCTTATCCCTGTATTATAACATTTCTCTCATTTTCACACAACAAAACATCTTGTGCTATTTTTCCCATGCACACGCAACATTTAGATTCGCTGTGCCCACTTCCAAAATATAACAGGCATTTACCCATAAATATGAAAGGCATCGGAAGCGGGAGGCATTCCATATTCATATATCACTACCTTCTCATCCCAGTCCATCTCATATGCAGGAAGCCTGGCAATACGGTAAAGCTGAAAATGCTTGTAACGCATATGCTTCCGGTACTCCTCCTTGGGATAGTACATCATAACAAAAACACGGCGGGGATGCTGCTCCACACTCTTCATTATATTGTCAATGACCTGCTCAAAAATATTAATTTCAAAGGGATTAAAAAAATAAAAGAAATTATCCTCCGGATGAATTTCATATTCTTCTGCCTTTCCATTGATAATCTCAATCTTATCCCATGTGTCCCGGAAACGGGTATTATAATATGCGCGGTTATCTAACGCAGCCTCGTAAAGCTCCTCATCCACTTCAATGCCGCAGACCTCACACTGAAACCTCTGATTGACATAAAACAATACCCTGCCCTTGCCGCAGCCGAAATCCACCAGCCGGTCATATTTCGTCATCACATCCTCCAGCTCATCAAAAGCACAAATGAGCCCACTATAGCTGGTAGGCTCATATCGGTAATAGTCATCATTAAACCGGTTGTTATAGACAATTTCTGTACTTTCAATTCCCAAAAAATGCTCGAATTTATCATTTTCAAAAAACTTTGGAGTCTTCCCTTTTTTCTTTTTCATCTTGCCTGTACCTTAAAATTCACTTCACACTCAGAAATAAAATTATAATTGATGTCCAGCGCATACTTCACATTTACCAGCAGCTCATTCTCTGTTTCCGCAATCGACAAATCCCGAGTTACCGCATCAATCTGAATCGGTCCTGCCAAAGTCTGGTATACGGTTGAAGTCTTTTTCTCCCTGTCAAATAACAAAAAAGAATTATTTCCACCCTTTTTGGTCATTTCAAAATGACCATCATAAAACTTTACAATGTTCTTTGTGACCTGCCCATTGTCTTCCGTCTGTTCTTCATATAACACATAGTGCTTTCCGTTCTTACAATAATAGGTTCCCACTGTAACCAGCTCGATGGGCTTCTCCTCTATATCAAACTGCATGCCGGATATGGTTATCAAAACATCCTTTGTCATATCTCCTGCATTTCCTCCCTATGATTAATAGCTCTCAATATCCACAACACGGGTATCTGTAACATGACAGGGCAGTACGCTGTCCGCAAAAGAAATAAATTTGTCCACACCGTCACTGACATAATATTCGTATTCCGGTTTATGCTTATCCGTATTCAGGATTCCCTGTTCCGCCAGCAGCTCTTTTAAGCTCTTCGCCGTCTCAAAGGCAGGGTTAACCAGACGAACCGAATCCCCTACAAAACGCTTAATGGTATTCCGGATTAACGGGTAGTGGGTACAGCCCAGCACCAGAGCATCCACACGGTACTCCTTCATCTCATGCAGATATCTGGATACAATATCATCTGTTACCCTGTCCTCGATAAGTCCCTCTTCCACCAGCGGAACAAACAGCGGACATGCCTTGCTGACCACTGTAATCTCCGGATTCAATTCCCGAATATATTCATTATAAATACCGGATTTTATGGTGCTCTCTGTTCCAATAACACCAATATTCCCGGTTTTTGTGGTCTCTACTGCCATTTTTGCCCCCGGCTTTACCACTCCGATAATGGGAATGTCTATTTCCTCCGCAATCTCATCAAGCGCCAGCGCACTGGCAGTATTACATGCCACCACAATTGCCTTCACATCCTTTGTCCGCAGAAAACGGACAATCTGCCTGCTATATTTTAATACCGTTTTCTTTGATTTGGAACCATAGGGAACTCTGGCTGTGTCGCCAAAATACACCAAATCCTCATTGGGAAGCTGGCGCATAATCTCTCTGGCTACAGTAAGTCCTCCCACTCCTGAATCAAATACACCGATTGGGTTATTCATGGTTTTTGTTCCTTTCCAAATTTACTCTGTCAATATTTTCTCTCGAGGGCTAACTGAATCTGCTTTTCCACCAGTTCTTCCAAACTCATTCCCTGTGCCTTCCAGAGCATTGGATACATGCTGATGGAAGTAAAGCCCGGAAGAGTATTGATTTCATTGAATATGACTTTGTTGGTATCCTTCTCCAGGAAGAAATCCACACGGGAAAGTCCGTATCCATCTAAAGCGGCAAAAATTGCCCGTGCAGCGTTGCGGATTTCCTCCGTCTTCCCCTCTGGAAGCGCAGGAGAAATCACCGTTTTCGATTCTGCATTGGTATATTTGGCGTCAAAATCATAAAATTCAGCTGCGGCTAAAATTTCACCTACCCCGGAGGCTTTCACATCCGAAGCACTTCCCAGCACCGCACACTCGATTTCCCTTCCTGTTATGCTGCGCTCCACCAAAATCTTCGTGTCATGCTCTGCCGCCAGCTTCAATCCGGCTATCAGCTCCTCTCTGTTATGGGCTTTGGAGACTCCCTTGGAAGAACCTGCCTTACTCGGCTTAATAAATACCGGATAGTTTAATTTATCCTCCACGCGTTTTACCTGGATATCCATTACACTGCTGTCGCTCTCTGCCTTTTCCACATCTGCCGCCCGTACCAGCACATATTCCGCCTGGTTAATGCCTAAATCATCCACAATGATTTTCGTATATACCTTATCCATTCCCACTGCGGATGCCAGCACCCCACAGCCCACATATGGAATCCCGGTCATTTCAAATAAGCCCTGGATTGTACCGTCTTCCCCATACATTCCATGTAACACCGGAAAAATCACGTCCACTCTCTTGGTGGTTACCCCATTCTTTCCGGAAAGAATAATTTCCTTCCTGACAGCGTCCGGAGAAAGAATGGCTTCTGTTTCGGAACGAACCCAGCTTCCATCCTCAATACTCTCAACGGAATCCGCCAGAAGCCAGTGTCCCTCCTTTGTAATTCCTATATATGTAATATCATATGTATCCTGATTGATTGCCCTAGCTACAGTCTGTACGGAAATACAGGATATATCATGTTCAGAAGACTGTCCGCCAAAAATAACTGCAATGTTTAATCTGCTCATAAGCTGCTCCTTTCCAATGCATCAGCAATTATTAGAATATCATTTGTAGAGTAGCATATTTTCCGTAATTCTTCAACCGCTTTATGGAAGGTCGGAAATCTGGTTTCATTTACTTAATGACAAATTCTATCATTTCCGCTATAATAAAAATATCTATGCGCACAGTCTTACTATGTGCCCACAACCAGTAATACAAAAGGAGGACTCTCATGTCAGAGAAAAAAGTTATGCTCGGCAACGAGGCAATCGCCCGCGGTGCATACGAAGCAGGTGTAAAGGTATCTGCTGCCTACCCGGGAACACCGAGTACCGAGATTAGTGAAAACTTAGTAAAATACCCTGAAATTTATTGTGAATGGTCGCCAAACGAAAAGGTTGCCATGGAGGTTGCGGTGGGTGCTTCCATCAGCGGTGTCCGTGCCATGGCATCCATGAAGCATGTAGGCTTTAATGTGGCGGCTGACCCAATGTATACCGCCGCCTATATCGGTGCAAACGGCGGTCTTGTTGCTGTTGTGGCAGACGACCCTGGTATGTACAGCTCCCAGAATGAACAGGACACACGCCAGATTTGCCGTGCCGCCCAGGTTCCCGTCTTAGAGCCATCTGATTCCCAGGAAGCCAAGGATTTCATGAAGCTTGCCTTTGCACTTTCTGAGGAATACGACACTCCTATCGTACTCCGCACCACCACCCGCCTGGCTCACTCCCAGGGTGTTGTCACATTGGAGGAGCGGGTTGTCCCGGAGGATAAACCATACGAGAGAAACATCGCAAAAAATGTCATGATGCCGGCAAATGCGATTAAGCGCCACATCTTCGTGGAAGAACGCCTTAAAAGAATGGCAGAGGATGCCAATACCCTGACGGTTGCTGATAAGGGTTTTGCAAAGGATATCCCATTAAACCGCATGGAGATAAAGGATACAAAAATTGGCTTTATTACCAGCGGCATACCTTATACATATGTGAAAGAAGCCTGTCCGGAGGCTTCCGTGTTAAAGCTTGGAATGGTACATCCACTTCCAAAGAAGCTGATTGAGGAGTTTGCCTCTAAGGTAGATACCCTTTATATATTCGAGGAATTAGAGCCGGTTATCGAGGAACAGGTTCGGGCATGGGGAATCCCGTGTATCGGCAAGGATGCCTTTACTGTCCAGGGTGAGTACAGCGCAAACATGCTCCGGAAAATAGTATTAAAGGAAGACCTGCAGCTTAATACCCCGGCAGAGGTTCCTGCAAGACCTCCATTGCTCTGTCCTGGCTGTCCACACAGAAGTGTGTACACGGTTCTGAACAAGCTAAAGATTCACGCCGCAGGAGATATCGGCTGTTACACCTTAGGTGCCGTTGCACCTTTAAGCGTCGTAGACACCACCATCTGTATGGGCGCCTCCATTTCCTCCCTGCATGGTATGGAAATGGCAAAGAGCAAGGATTATATCAAGAACTGGGTTGCCGTTATCGGTGATTCCACCTTTATGCATACCGGTGTCAATTCCCTGATGAACATGGTCTATAACCAGGGTACCGGAACCGTTATCATTTTAGATAACTCCACCACGGGTATGACCGGTCATCAGGACCATGCAGCCACCGGCAAGACCCTGATGGGAAAGACCGTTCCTGCCATTAATATTTATCACTTATGCAAATCCATGGGAATTGAGCATGTGACGGAGGTCAATGCCTTCGATATCAAAGAGCTGGAAAAGGTTATCAAAGAAGAAGTGGCAAGGGACGCTGTTTCCGTTATCATTACCAAATCACCTTGTGCACTGTTAAAGGAAGTCCACTTCCCGAATAAATGTGTCCCGGTTCCTGAAAAATGTAAGAAATGCGGTATGTGCCTAAAGCCTGGCTGCCCTGCCCTTACAAAAAATGAGGACGGAACCATTTCCATTGACGCTACCATGTGTAACGGCTGTGGCTTATGTAAGAATCTGTGTCCGTTTGATGCAATTGAGGAGGTGGCAAAATAATGAGCGAAACAAAGAATATTATGATTGTCGGCGTTGGCGGACAGGGTACCCTGCTCACCAGCCGGATTCTTGGTGGTATCATTTTAACTGCCGGATATGACGTAAAATTATCCGAGGTACACGGTATGGCACAGCGGGGCGGTTCCGTTGTCACCTTTGTGCGGTATGGGGAAAAGGTGGCAGAGCCTATCGTGGAGGAAGGACAGGCGGATGTGCTGATTGCCTTTGAACGGCTAGAGGCTTTGCGGTATGCACATTTTTTAAAGCCAGGCGGTGCCCTGGTTGTAAACGACCAGCGCATTGACCCGATTACAGTTGTGACCGGGGCTGCCCAGTATCCGGAAAACATTATCGAAACCCTCAGCGAGACCTACAAGGTATATTCCATAGATGCCGCTGCTGAAGCGCTAAAGCTTGGCAATTCCAGAGTGTTTAACAATATCGTGTTAGGCGTTGCAGCTAAGCATATGGATTTTTCTAAAGAAGACTGGCTAGAGGTAATTGCTAACACGGTTCCCCCTAAAACGGTGGAGATTAACCAGAAGGCATTTCTGGTTGGTTTTGAACAGTAGGTCAAACCGGATAACAATATAAATGCTATATATCAGGCAGGAGTATAGATTTTCTCCTGCCTGTATTCATATTCAATGTGGCAGCAAATCTTTCCTGTTTCTCCTTTTCCTGACTGGCTATATCAGAAAAAATGGTAAGAAACCTTTCTGCATCTTTACCCCACCAGCGAAATCTGATATTTAGAAAGCCAGTAGTTCACCTGCAAAAAATATGCCAGAAGCTGGGGCCCCGCCATCAGCTGACCATAAAACGGTCTTCCATAATCCGTTGGGTTTTGCATAAACTGCTCCACCTTTTTGCAATCTATCAGGGTACAGATTGGCGCATTGCCATCCTCTAACAGCTTCATCATTTCCTGTCTCAGCAACGCTTCATACGCCGGGTCATAGGTTTTCGGATATGGGCTTTTCCTCCGGTAAAGCACCTCCTCCGGCAGGTATTTTTCCCCTGCCGCCCGCAGCAGTCCCTTCACAATTCCGTCATGGCACTTCATTTCCCAAGGAACATTCCACACATATTCAATAATCCGGTGGTCCGCCAAAGGCACTCTGGCTTCCAACCCGCTGTACATGCTGGTTCTGTCCATACGGTCAAGCAGAGTCTGCATAAACCATTTGAGATTCAGATAAGCGATTTCTCTCCTCCTCTTCTCCTCCGGGCATTCTCCCTGCAGAACCGGAGTTTCCTGAAGGGTTTTATCATAAGCCGCCTTTGCATACTCCTTTATAGGCAGCTCTCTAAGCACCTCATCCTTTAACAGCATTGTCCGGGGCGTAAAGTCCATGGACCATGGAAAAATGTCTGCCTCAAAGCATTCCTGCTTATGGAACCACGGATACCCGCCAAAGATTTCATCCGCACACTCCCCTGTCAGGGTAACCTTGTTATGCTTTGCAACCTTTTTACAGAAATACAGCATGGAGGATTCCACGTCCGCCATGCAGGGCAAATCCCTGGCGTCCACCGCCTCGTATAAGTAATTGTAAAGCTCCACATTATTACATTCGAGAAAATGATGGTTCGTCTGCGCAAAATCCACCATTTTTTCCACCCATGGGCGGTCCTGGGTAGGCTGGAACGCATTTGCCTTAAAGTTCACATCATTATCCACAAAATCAAAGGAATAGGTATCCAGCTGCTTTCCCTGTTTCTGCAGCTCACGGCTGCAGACTGCCGTGACAAAGCTGCTGTCCACACCGCCGGACAGAAATGTACAGATTGGCACATCGGAGAGCATCTGCTGCCGTATGGAGCCTGTCACCAGCTCACCGGTATGCTCCACCGTGTCTTCAAAATTTTCCTGATGGGGATGGCTCTCCAGCTTCCAGTAACAGTGCTGCTTTAGCCCCTGGCTTCCAAACTCCAGAAAATATCCCGGAAGAACCTCCTTTATATCCTTGAAAACACCTTTTCCATAGGTCTTTGCAGGACCCAGCCCAAAGATTTCGCATAAGCCCTCTTTATCCACCTGGGGCTTGATGCCCGGATAACAGAACAAGCCCTTTATCTCGGAGGAAAACACCAGTGCATTTTGATAAATGGTATAAAACAGCGGCTTGATGCCCGACCGGTCCCTGAACAGATACAGCTTCTGCTTCCTTGTATCCCAGATTGCAAAGGCAAAAATTCCATTTAATTTTTTTACAATCTCCACTCCATACACCTGATATCCCGCCAGTATAACCTCCGTATCACTGGTGGTCTGGAACCGGACGCCCCTGTCCTGCAACTCCTTCCGCAGCTCTCTCATGTTATAGATTTCCCCATTATATACAATGGTGCAGTCCCTTCCATCCGCAGAGCGGGTCATGGGCTGATGCCCGGTGGATAAATCAATGATGGATAACCGCACATGGGACAGCCCGCAGCGGGCATCCAGATAGGTTCCGTCGTCATCCGGTCCCCGGTGCTTTTGTACCTGATTCATTTTTTCTAATATTGAAGTCCATTTATCGGGAGCAGCTGCATAATTCATAGAAAAATTACTAAAACCTGCTATGCCACACATTCCTTATATCCTTTCTATCTCTTTATATTTAGGCAATTGCGAAACTCTCTGTTTTTAAAATCTAGTTGTGCAATATAAACAATGTCATAAGCAGGGTGCTTTGGAGCCGTTGGTACTTCGCATTGAACACTTAGTAAGTGCCTTGGCACGAACTTAGTGTGAAAGTGTGCCTTGGCTGGTGCCGTATTTTGGCACCTTACGTACCATTACGAGCGACAAGCAGCAAATGCGTGCCCAGCGTTGATATTGTTATATTACACAACGTTCGGTAACAAAAACAGAGTTTCGCAATCACCTATTAAAACCCCTCTATTATCGGCTGATACTGCTTTCCCTCCAACGCAAGCTCCAGGGCTGGTATCAGCTTGTCAGTATGTGCAATCAGGGAATTATTTTTCTTCTCCGGATTATCCTGCCCAAATGGCACAAAATATATGTTTTTTGCATTCAGCAGCAGACCGATATTTTTCATGTTCATTCCCAGTGCATCATTTGTGGAAACAGAAATCACCAGCGGCTTATTATTCCGCAGGTGCGCCTTCGCCGCCATCAGCACCGGGGTATCCGTAATCCCGTTGGCTAATTTTGCAATGGTATTTCCCGTGCAGGGGAAGATTACCAGAATGTCCAGATAGGATTTAGGACCAATGGGCTCCGCCTCCTCAATTGTGAAAATCGGTTTTCTTCCCGTAATCTCTTCTGCCCTGCTTATGAAATCCTCCGGTTTTCCAAAACGGCTGGCAATTTTCTGGGAAGCATCTGAAAAGATAGTATAGACATCCGCCCCCGCCTCCACCAGCTTTTCCAGTTCTGTAAATATTTTATCAAAGGTACAGAATGAACCGGTCAGTGCAACACCAACCTTTTTCCCTTTTAAATCCATTTAAAAAACTCCTTTTACTATTCTATTACTCTGTCTTCCTGATATCTGCGGATTACAAAGTTAGTCAACAGCTTAGCAGATATCTTCGGCGCATATTTCCCCGGCAGTCCAAGACAATGAAGGGCGGAAACTCCCAATTCTCCTGCCGCAAAATAATCCACTCCTCCCGCACCGGAGGCAATATCAATTACCAGTGCATCCTGACGAATCTGCCCTAACACTTTTCTGTCAAGCACCACTGCAGGAACCGTATTGTAAATGTACTCATAAGCAGAAATCTTCTGCTCCAGCTTTCCCAAAGGCAGCGTATCCATTCCAAATGTATCGGCACAGGCTAATTCCACCTCACTGCTGCTGCACACTGTCACCCTGGCGTCCAGCCCCTTCAGCTTTTCTGCCAAAACCTTACCGCATCTTCCATAGCCCACCACCAGGCTTTCACTGCCATGTATATTGGTCTTCTGCCATTTCAAGGCTTCCAGTATGGCTCCCTCTGCCGTGGCAACCGCATTTAAAACCGCAAGCGGTTCATCCTTCATAAAGTCATGACATGGAATCTCCCGCTGCCTGCACTGTTCCATAAAATCCTCCGGTATCACACCCCCAAAGACCATCTGTCCTTTTTTGAGATACCGGTACAATTCATCCTCTTCCATATCCGGAAGGCTCTGACCGGAACATATTTTTTTATCCTTTAAAAGGGGAATTCCTCCCACGATACATTCTGCCTGCTCCACCGCTTCCTCCAGATTTTTTGCATATATAACAGGATAACCCCGGCTCTCTGCTAGCTTCTGCGTTCCATAACAGATGACCCTGCATTTTTTCTCTAAAAGACAGGGCGCCATATAGGCAATACGTGCATCTCCACCCAGCAGTGTTATATCGAATCGTTCCATACACTTTTCCCTTCAAAAATCATTTCTCTAATTTTAATGTATGTAGCAGATATATTTATGTGCCCGTCTGCATATTGATTATTCTGGTAGAATTTTTATCCCGTTCATGTTACAATAATTTTGATTTGGAAAATATGGAGGTAATGAAATGCCAAAAAATTATATTGAAATTGAAGATGTTCCAAAAGGATATGAAAACAGAGTAAAACAGAATCTAAGCTTCAAAACCGGTAATTTTATATGGCGCTGCCGGTTCACAACAGCCCTTGACCCCTCCACCATCACCTCCGACAATCTGTATGTAGAAAGTATTGATGGCACCCGCTTACAGACAAAATGTTCATACAATGATGCAGATATGGAGATTGAGGTAGAGCCATTGGAACCTTACGCCCAGAACACGGATTACTTTTTAAATATAACCACCAAAGTAAAATCACGGGGCGGACAGCATTTAAAAGAACCTGTCCAGATTAAATTCCGCCTGTAGCACTTTGCATGGTATTCTCTTTATTTCTATTTCGTTCCAAAAATCCGGTCTCCCGCATCGCCGAGTCCCGGACAGATATATGCGTTTTCATTGAGACACCGGTCTAAATGCCCTACATACAGGTGTACATCGGGATGAGCCTTCATAAGACGGTCAATTCCCTCCGGTGCTGCGATAATACACATAAACTTAATATTCTTACCGCCCCTTGCCTTGATAAAATCCACAGCAGACACAGCGGAGCCGCCAGTGGCAAGCATCGGGTCTACCACTACAATGGTACGCTGGTCAATGGGATTTGGCAGCTTGCAATAGTACTCCTCCGGTTCATGGGTTACCTCATTTCTGCAAAGCCCGATATGCCCAACCTTGGCTGACGGCACCAGAGTAAGTATTCCATTTACCATACCGAGCCCGGCACGCAAAATCGGAACCACTGCCAGCTTCTTTCCTGCAAGCATCGGCGTCATACAGGTTTCAATCGGTGTCTTAACTTCCACGTCCTCCAATGGCAGGTCGCGAAGCGCCTCAAAGCCCATCAATGTGGCAATCTCCTCCACCAGCTTACGGAACTCGTTAGTTCCCGTCCTTTCATCCCGCAGCATGGAAATCTTATGCTGGATTAGCGGGTGTTTTAAAAATGTTACATTTTCTGTATTTTCCATAATTTTTCTCCTTCTATCCAAGAGCCGGAAAGCCCTGTTATATTTATGAAGCTTATTTCAAAGCCCTGGGCTCTGAACCCTCTTTTACCTCTTCTGAGGAATAATCCGGCAAAACCGCATTTAAAATAATTCCAACCAAAGCGCCCACAGCCAGTCCGCTCAAGCCAATGGTTACCTCTCCAAGCTGGATGTTAATGGCTCCCGCCGCACTGTATTTAATTCCGATGGAAAGCACTAAAATCAGGGCTGCGATAATAACATTTCTCGACTCCTTGAAATCCACCTGGTTCTCCACCACATTCCGGACACCAACCGCAGAAATCATACCATACAGGACGATGGAAATACCGCCGCAGGTAGCCGCCGGCATGGAACTGATGACAGCCGCAAATTTCGGAGAAAATGAGAATAAGATTGCAATACATGCCGCAATGCGGATAACCCTCGGGTCATACACCCTGGACAGGGTCAGCACACCTGTGTTTTCCCCATAGGTGGTATTGGCAGGCGCACCAAACAGAGACGCCACCAGCGTTGCAAGACCATCTCCCACCAATGTTCTGTGAAGTCCCGGCTCCTCAAAAAAGTTCTTGTCCACCGTGGAGGAAATCGCCGCAATATCACCGATATGCTCCATCATGGTAGCAATGGCAATGGGCATAATCGTAATCACCGCTGTGATAATCAGAGAAGTGTCCGGCTCCTTAAAAATAGCAAATACCGTGTCCTCCATCCGGAAAGGCAGTCCAATCCATGCCGCCTCCTTCACCCCAGTAAAGTCAACTATACCAAATGCAACTGCCACAATATATGAGCCCAGTGCTCCAAGAATAATCGGAATGACACGAATCATTCCCTTTCCCCAGATGTTACAGATTACAACAATGAAAACAGCAGCCAGCGCCACCACCCAGTTTGTGGAACAGTTGTCAACTGCCGACTGGGAAAGGGTCAGACCGATGGCAATAATAATCGGTCCTGTCACAACAGGCGGAAAGAATTTCATTATCCTCTTCACACCAAATGCTTTAATCAATGCTGCCAGAACAAAATAGAGCAGTGATGCAAATGCCACCCCCAGACATGCATAGGGCAGCAGCTCCTTCTCCCCGTTTGGCGCAATGGCACCGTAGCCTGCCAGAAACGCAAAGGATGAGCCCAGAAACGCAGGCACCATACCCTTTGAAATAAAATGAAACAACAACGTGCCGATTCCTGCAAACAAAAGCGTTGCAGAAATGCTGAGGCCTGTCAGCTGGGGTACTAAAACTGTTGCGCCAAACATGGCGAACATGTGCTGGATGCCAAGAACCAGCATCTTTGGCGCCCCTAACTGTCTCGCATCATAAATTGCCTCCCTGTTACTCATAGATACCTTTCCCATTTTTCCTCCTTTTCCTGCCACAACCTGTTGTGGCACTGTTTCTAAAAAACACTACATCTATCATACTTGCTTATGTGATAGAATGCAAGAAAATAATGGGTTAATTTTCTTCATTTCTGTACCTCTCCCTGTACTCCTCCACAAAGCCCTTAAATACCTCCCACCTGTCCTCATGCTCCACAAAATATTTTGGACAGTTTTTTCCCGTTACATCATAATGCCGGATTAAATGGTCCATGTCCAGATTATAGTAATTCATCAGCTTTGCCACTAAATATACACAGTTGTTATAGGTAGCATCATTAAAATTGCCCGTGTCATCCGGATGGCACATCTCAATGGAAATACATATTTCATTCAGGTTATTGGAGCAGTATGCAATCTCATTACACGGTACGCACTGGATAATCTCTCCCTCTAAGCCAATCACAAACTGGGCGCTGGCATAGGTCTGCGCCGTATCCTTCAGATTTTCAAAATAGTTTCTGTTCTGTTCCGCGGTGGAGCCGGGATTAGCAGTATAGTGAATGACAATATACTGCGGATTGGTGGTCAGGGCAAGCCCCGGTCTGGAATACTGGTTTACCGTCAAAAACTCCTCCGAAATCGGCAAATCCGGGAATTTTTCTGCCACACCGGTAAGCGGCGGCACTTCTATAACCTGCTCCTCCTCTGAATCACTGTTCTGTTTCATTTGCAGATAAAAATGCCGAAAGGAAAAAATAATGGCAAGCAGCACTAAAAAGGCTGAAAACAGCAGCACTCCTACTGTGATAAGTCTTTTCTTTCTCTCCTTCTGCCTTCTCCGGTTCCGGGCACTCTGCCCCGTTCTCCTTCTCTGTTCATTTGTATTGTTATAAAATCTCTCGTATTGTGGTTTCATTTCTTCATCTCTTGTCTGATTCAATCAGCTTAAGCTTGTCCTCCCGGCTTAGCTGCTTTATGGCATACTCCCGCTGCATGGCTTCCTGCTTTGTGGAAAAACTCTCATAATACACCAGACGTACCGGAAGCCGTGCCCTGGTGTATTTCGCTCCCTTTCCCGCATTATGGCACCGTATTCTCTCCTCTAAATGATTGGTCCATCCGGTATAAAGGGTTCCGTCTGCACACAGCACAATATAGGTATATGCCAGCTCCTGTGTATGTATATCCTTATCCTTCACGCCTGTTATCCTCTCCTATGATAAAGCCCTTGATTCTAAAATGTAACTTATTCCTGTATTTTCCCACAACGCTAACTCCACAGCCAGTGGCTGCACCTTCTGCTCCAGATTACCCGGTGAAATATTCAAAGGCGAATTTTCTTATAACCTTAGTATATTCCGATTCTGTGGGTTTGTGCATCCCATTTTTTCTATTCTCTGTATCCAATATGTATCATACCACAAATCCTGCAAAGTGGAAGCTGGAAATAAAATCTTAATTTTTTCTTCATTTCTATTCCCCGACCCCTTGTAGAATCAAAAAAAATAGGGTATGATACGCATAAGTGTAAATGAAGAAGCCTGTCGGAGCATAAGGAGACTGATATGTTAGAAAAAGCGATTGAAATTGCTGTGGAAGCACACAGGGGGCAGATTGATAAAGCCGGAAAAATCTATATTCTCCACCCAATGCGGGTTATGCTCCGTGGGAAAAACGAAACCGAAATGATAGTGGGAATCCTGCATGATACCGTAGAGGACACCCCTGTCACCCTGGACATGCTCCGCATGGAGGGCTTTTCCGAAGAGATTCTCGCTGCAATTTCCTGCATTACCAAAGAAAAGGGCGAGGACTATGGACATTTTATCAACCGGGTTCTCACAAATCCCCTGGCAACGCAGGTCAAGCTTTACGACATAGAGGACAACATGAACCGCGACCGGATTCCATTTCCTACACCAAAGGACGAGGCACGTTTTGCCAAGTATGAAAAATATCACGGCGTCATTTTAAACAAGCTCAAAGAATACGAAAAGCAGGGACTTCTGTAAATTCTTATCTATTCCTCTGGCTTCTGATAAAAGCTTCCTCTCATCACCGCACCGGAGCCATATTTTTCCCTTATGGAATCCAGCGCCATATCCAGATTTTTCAATTTATCATGACTTTCCATATCAAACAAATTAAGCTGCCGCATTCCATTTTCTGTCACCTTATTTGCCGCCACGCCAATCAGCCGGATAGGTGAGCCATCCCATAATTCATCGAAGAGCTCACAGGCGGTCTTATAGCATTCGTCCGTCACATCCGTTGGGGAAAGCAGTGTCCTCTGATGCCTTTTCACCACAAAATTGCTATCCTTAAGCTCCACTGACAGCACAGCCGCCTGTACATCATCCTTCCGCATACGGCTGCAAACCGACTCACACAGTCCCATAATTGTATGGTACGCATCCTCCGCCTCCTTGATGTCATAGGGTATTGTAGTGGAATTGCCATATCCCTTTTGTACTGCCTCTGTCCGGTCCTCCAGTGTCAAATCAATTCCGTTGGCAAAGTTATATATAACCTCCCCATGGCTTTTAAAATGGGCTTTCAGCACAGACAAATCGCTCTTGGCAATATCTCCGATGGTATGGATTCCAAGAGTATGCAGCCTGTCCGCAGTCGATTTTCCCACATAGAACAAATCCTCCACCGGAAGCGGCCACATTTTCTCCTGTATTTCCTCCGGGAACAGGGTATGGACCTTGTCCGGCTTGGAAAAGTCACTTGCCATCTTCGCCAGCAGCCTGTTGGAGGAAATGCCGATATTGACGGTAAAGTCCAGCGTTTCCCGGATTTCATCCTTGAGCCTGTGGGCAAATGCCACCGGGTCGCCATAAAGGGTATAGGTGCCTGACATGTCTAAAAAGGCCTCATCAATGGAATACTGGTCCACCACCGGCGCATACTTCTGAAACAGCTGCATCAGCTCCTTTGAACGCTGCTTATAATACCACATATGCGGTTTAAAGGAACGGAGTCCGGGACATTTTTTCAGGGCAGAAACCACCGGTTCTCCGGTCCGCACCCCGTATTTCTTTGCCGACTGGGACTTTGCAAGCACCACGCCGTGCCGCTTGGAAATGTCTCCACCGATAATAGCGTCTAATTCCCGGATATCCTCTGTCTCCCCTAACTCCTGCATGCGGTATAATGCCTCCCAGCTTAGATAAGCATTATTTACATCAATATGAAAATATACGGTATTTTTTTCTCTGTCTGGCAGCATTTTCTGATATCCTTTCAAATTCCATACTCTTTTTTGTTTCCGAACCGCCCGATTTATGCTATACTATATTTCGCATATATACATTATATTTTATTACAGTTAATATTCTGATGCAAATATCTTTTCACAAAGATATTGTGCCTCAGGTAATTGTTTATAATCGGAAGGGAGAATTATTTTTAATGAAGACAAGTTGTAAAGAGATACAATTGGACGGAGCACCTGTGATTGAAATGAAAGCAGGAGGCTATCTTGCAATTATTGCACCTACGGTGGGAAGTAATATTGCAAGACTCAGGGATTGCAGCCATAAGATTGAGATTCTGCGTTATCACAAGAAATCGCCCATAAAGAAGCTGACCGCTTCCCCGGAAGTGTACGGAATGCCTACGCTTTATATTCCAAACCGCCTGAATCACGGCAGACTGCGTGTTTCCGATGCAGTCTATCAGCTGCCGGTGAATGAGGGACGCTTTCAGAATTATATTCACGGCTTTTTACATAAAAGAAACCATACTGTTACAGAAGCTGCAGTGGATGGCGGTAAAGCCATTGTAAAGACACAGTATATCTATGATGAAAAGGATTTGTTCTTCGAATATTTTCCTGTCAGCTTCCAGGCAGACTACGAATTCATATTAGACGAAACGGGCATGCACTACAGCTTTACCCTGACCAATCTTTCCGACAGACAGATGCCATATGGTGTCTGCAACCATACAGCATTTAAAGCCCCATTCGTAAAGGGCGGAAAGGGAAAGGATATCCGGATTCAGATACCGGCAGTGAAACGCTGTGTCATGAATGAACGCCGCCTCCCAACCGGTGAGCTGAAAGCATTATCCGCCTATGACGAGAAATATGTAAATGGCACCCAGCTGGTAAACAAGGTACCAATTGACAACGACATGTATGTTGTGAAAACCGGCGAACTGGACGGCAGACCATTCTACGGCGCCATCATGACGGAACAGGTTACCGGAAAACGCATCTGCTATGAGGTAGATGAGACCTTCAAATTCTTTATTGTATGGAACGACCGTGGAACTAAGGATTACTACTGTCCAGAACCAATGACCTGGATGATTGATGCACCAAATCTGGACATGCCGGCTGAGGAAACCGGATATATAGAGCTGGCTCCAAAGGAGAGCAAAACGGTAACAGAACACATTTTTACGGCGTAATTTCAGATACGCTTTTTCTTGTGTTTTATAGTCATTTATAATATAATATACGCATACGGCTGTTTTCCAGACCGGAGAGCTTGATTTCGCATTAAAGTCAAATGAAAGAGAGGTATTACACACATGAAATTTGGTTACTTTGATGACGCCAATAAGGAATATGTCATCACATCGCCTAAGACTCCATATCCATGGATTAACTACTTGGGAACACAGGATTTCTTCTCACTGATTTCCAATACGGCAGGAGGTTACAGCTTCTACAAGGACGCACGTCTTAGAAGAATTACACGTTATCGTTATAACAATGTTCCAGTTGATATGGGCGGACGTTATTTCTATATCAACGAGAACGGAACCATATGGAATCCGGGCTGGTCTCCGGTTAAGACCGAGTTAGATTCTTACGAGTGCCGCCACGGTATGGGATATACCCAGATTACCGGTAAGAAAAATGATTTAGAGGCAAAGGTTACTTTCTTTGTTCCTCAGGACTTCAAGGGTGAGGTTCAGAAGGTTACATTAACCAACACCGGTTCTGCCAAGAAAGAATTTACTTTCTTTTCTTTCTTAGAGTGGTGTTTATGGAACGCAGAGGATGACTCCACCAACTTCCAGAGAAACTTTAACACCGGTGAGGTTGAGGTTGAGGGCTCTACTTTATTCCACAAGACAGAATACAAGGAGCGTCGTGACCATTTTGCATTCTACACTGTAAATGCAGATATCGATGGATATGATTGTGATAGAGAGTCCTTTATGGGACTTTACAATGGATTTGGCAATCCGGATGCAGTTATGGCTGGCAAGTCCAATAATTCCAAGGCAGACGGATGGTCTCCTATTGCTTCCCACAGCATTAAGGTTTCCTTAGAGGCTGGTGAGAGCAAAGATTATGTATTTATTTTAGGTTATGTAGAAAACGGTGAGGACAAGTGGAATGCCGATGGTTCCATGAAGAAGGACAAGGCATACGCTATGATTGAACAGTTCAACACCGCTGAAAAGGCAGATGCTGCTCTGGCAGCCCTTAAGGCAACATGGGAGGATTTACTTTCCAAGTATACCGTTAAGACTCCGGATGAGAAAGTTGACAGAATGGTTAACATCTGGAACCAGTACCAGTGTATGGTAACCTTTAATATGTCACGTTCTGCTTCTTACTTCGAGAGCGGTATCGGACGTGGAATGGGATTCCGTGATTCTAATCAGGATTTACTTGGTTTTGTTCACCAGATTCCGGACAGAGCAAGAGAAAGAATCTTAGACCTGGCTGCTACCCAGTTTGAGGATGGCGGATGCTTCCACCAGTACCAGCCGCTTACCAAGAAGGGTAACGATGCTGTTGGTGGTGATTTCTCTGACGACCCGTTGTGGATGATTCTTTCTACCGCAGCTTACATCAAGGAGACAGGCGATTACTCAATCTTAGATGAGAATGTTCCTTATAGAAATGATGAGTCATTGGCTCAGCCTATGATGCATCATTTACAGCAGTCCTTCTACCGTGTAGTGAACAATGTGGGACCTCACGGATTACCTCTTTCCATGAGAGCAGACTGGAATGACTGTCTGAACCTTTCCTGCTTCTCAAGCACTCCTGGCGAGAGCTTCCAGACCTGGACCTCTCCTAAATATGGGGATGACAAGTATTCCAAGGTTGCAGAGTCTTTATTCGTAGCTACCTTATTCTGCTACGCTGGTCCTGAATATGTTGCCCTTTGCAGAAAGAAAGGCATGGACGACAAGGCTGATGCTGCACAGGCAGAGATTGATAAAATGAAAGCAAACATCATCGAGCATGGTTATGATGGAGAATGGTTCTTACGTGCATATGATGACTTAGGACGCAAGGTTGGTTCCAAGGAATGCGAAGAGGGTAAGATTTTCATCGAGCCACAGGGCTTTGCTGTTATGGCTGAGATTGGCAAGGACAAGGGTTATGATATCCAGACCCTGAACAGCATTGATAAATGGTTAAACTGCGAGCACGGTCTGGTATTAAACCAGCCTGCATTTACAAAATATCATATTGAGTATGGTGAAATTTCTACATACCCTGCAGGCTACAAGGAGAATGCCGGTATCTTCTGTCACAACAATGCATGGATTATCTGTGCAGAGGCTTATGCCGGACGTGGAGACAAGGCATTTGAGTATTACTCAAAGATTGCTCCTGCCTTCCGTGAGGAGAAATACTCAGACCTTCACAGAACAGAGCCTTATGTATATGCCCAGATGATTGCCGGTAAGGATGCAGGACGTCATGGTGAGGCTAAGAACTCCTGGTTAACTGGTACTGCTGCATGGAACTTCGTGGCAATTTCACAGTACATTTTAGGTCTGATTCCGGATTATGACGGACTGAAGATTGACCCATCCATTCCATCTGCATGGGATGGCTTCAAGGCTTCCAGAACCTTCCGCGGAGATGTATTCGATATTACCGTTACCAACCCTGACCATATATGCAAGGGTATTAAGAGCGTAACCGTTGATGGTAACGCAATCGAGGGCAATATCCTTCCGGTATTCGGAGACGGCAAGACCCATACAGTAGAGGTTGTAATGGGATAAATATAATTCTAGTACAGATTTTATTTACCTGCAGAACCTGCCACCGGCACCTTCTGCAGGATGCCTGGCAACAGAAACAGGAGAACCGGTGTATATTACATACATCGGTTTTCTTTACAGTAGAGCCTTATGCATTATACATCCATTTTAATGCAATAGAATATAATTTTAATGAGGGAGAACAATATGAAAAGAACGAACACAAAGAAGCTATCTATTTTTTTGACATTTATTCTGGTAACAGCCTGCATTGTAACCGGCTGTACTCCCGGCTTTGATGCAAGTGCCTATATCAAGGCATGCTTAGATGCCAATACCCACGGTGAATTTGCCGAATATGCCGAGATTACAAAAACCTCTGTGGAAGATGTGGAAGCACTTTACAACCAGGGTATTGACACAGAGATTTCCTATCTGGATTCCTATAACATCAGCGATGAGAGAAAGGAAGAATTCCGTAACTTATTTATAGACATATACAAAAACTTCAAATACGAAGTGGGCGAAGCCACCAGAAATGATGACGATTCCTACTCTGTACCCGTTACCACATACAAGCTGCAGATTTTTAAGGATATCATGTCAGAGGGAGAAGCGTACCTGACGGATTATGCGCAGAAAGAGGTGGACGCAGGACGTACTCCAACCCAGGAGCAGTTAGAGGAATTGGCATTGGATTATATGTATGATACAATGAAAGCCAATCTGGACGCCTTGGAATATGCGGATGCTGTAACTATCAACGTTACCGTATCTCCATCCCAGACAGGTTCCCAGACTGTATATTCTGTAAGCCAGACGGATTTGCAGACGCTGCTGGAATCCTTTATTGATATTGAGAATGCACAGTAATATGTATACGTATTTGCGAAACTCTGTTTTTACCGCCGGTTGTGTAAAATAAACAACTATGCATAGAGAAACAAGGAGTTTCGCAAATGCCTGAGCAATAGGGAGAAAGTGCTATGGACTTGTGTGAACAGTGTGTACATTACATCTACGACGAGGAATGGGACTGCTATGAATGTGATGTGAATTTAGATGAAGACGATATGGTTAAATTTCTTCAGGGAAGAAACACCACCTGTTCCTTCTTCCGGTTAGATGATGAATATGGTGTTGTCCGCCATCAAATGTGACAGAATAAAGAAAGACCACTGCATTGAAATGCGGTGGTCTTTCTTTATTCTGTCAGTCTGTTCTGTTTTACAGTTCTACTCCATGAGCCTTTAAGTACTCAACAATATCCTCAACAGTTGCAATCTTCTCTAAATCCTCTGAAGGAATCTCAACATCATACTCTTCCTCAAGAGCCATAACTAATTCAAATAAATCTAATGAATCAGCCTCTAAATCCTCCTTGAAGTTGGATGATAATTCAATTTCGCTTGCATCTACGCTAAGCTGCTCAGCAATAATTTCTTTCATTCTCTCTGGCATAATAAAGTTTCTCCTTTTACTCAATATTCTCTTGGTCAAGATACCATTATAATACTGTGCTACCCCCTGACCTTGCTAACACAAAGACTATACAACATGATATATGCCATGTCAAGTTTTCCTTGGAAAAAAATCCATTTTTAGTAAAATATTCAACCTGTGTCCATTAAATACACTTATTTTCAAGGAATATACCTGCTTTTTGCAAGATTATTCAGTCAGCATAAGCTGTTCAAATTCCTCCAGCGGCATTGGCTTCGCAAAGAAAAATCCCTGTGCCACATCACAGTTTGTGGATTTCAAAAAGTCCACATGCTCCTTTGTCTCAACCCCCTCTGCAATTACCCCAAGCTTTAAATCCTTTGCCATTGCAATGGTGTGGCTGATAACAATCTTACCCTTATCCGTGGTTAATTTCTGGTCCAGAAAATCCTTATCAATCTTAATGGTATTTACCGGAATCTGGCGAATCATATTAAGGGAGGAATACCCCGCTCCAAAATCGTCAACCTCCAGGCTAAAGCCCATATCCTGTAACTCTTTAAGAACCACATATAAATCCTCTGAATCATAAAAAAATGTTTCCGTAATCTCTAATGTCAAATCCGAGGTTGGAATTTTATATTTTTTAATCAGACGTTTCCATACCTTTACCAAATCATTGTTTTTGATATGATACCTTGATATATTGACAGACAACGGCACTGCCTTCCTGCCCTTTTCTCTCCATTGTGCCAATACCTGGCACGCCTGCTCCCACATATACTCATCCAGCTTCAGTATAAAACCATTCCGCTCAAACAATGGTATAAAGTCGTTGGGCTGGATAAGACCCTTTACCGGATGCTTCCACCTCGCCAGCACCTCCGCACCGCATATCTTGCCGTTTTCCAGACTATACTTTGGCTGCAGATACATCAAAAACTGTTTATCCAATATCGCCTGATTCATATCCTGCTCTATCTCTGCGGTCTTAATAATCTCCGTCCGGTACTGCTCATCATAAAAGGCGCAGAAATTCATGGCGCTGTCCTTCACCGTCCGTCCGGCTAAGGAAGCCCGGTCACACATCAGATTGATTGGCGTTGAGACATCCTCCACCAGATAAATGCCAAAGGATGTGTTAATATCAAAGGAAAATCCGTTTTTATAAATTCCCTTGCGGATTTTCTCGATTAATTTTATTAAATCTCCGCGTTTTTCATAGGTGGTACATATAAGAAACATATCCGAATGCACACGGCAATACAGGGCTTCTTCCGGCAGTTTTTCCTCCAGGACAACTGCAATATGCTTTAACACATCATCACCGGTTGCCATGCCAAATAAATCATTTATCATCTTGAATTTATCAATATCAAAGGAAATAATGGCATAATGCTTATCTTCCCTCTCCGTCACCAGACGCCCCGCATCTATGTAAAAACGGTTTACATTTGGAATATTGGTAAGCAAATCGTACTCTGAGCGGTATCTTAACGTCTCATAGGACCTGGTAGCTTCATCCACATCCTTCAGGGTACCGATGACCCGGCTGAGCTTTCCCTCTTCATTCCGGATGAACTGAATGCAAATCCGGTACCATACCACATTGCCATTTGTCTCCCTCAACCGGCAGGTCACCTCACGGGAATCATCCTCACGGTTGGCAAAGAGCATTTTATAAATGTCCACATCCTCCTCGTAAATCAGGGCAGCTGTCTGGGGATGCTTTAAAAAATCAATTTCCGTAATCTCCTCTATACCAAACTTTTCCTTAAATAAGGCGGAGGTATAGGAGGTTTTCTTCTCATAATTATACTCAAACACAATTGTTTTCAACTGGTTTACCACTGCCTGATACAACTCGCCCGACAACCGGAGCTTCTCCGCATAAGTGTCATTTACCAATATATTATTGCGCAGCTTCTCCTCTAAAAGCTTATCCGAATCCAATACCTTGCATAGAATCACCTGCTGTCCGTCTTCCCATGTCAGTTCATTTGCCTTGATTTTTACCTTACGGTCAAATGTCTCCAGATAGCGCTCGATAACATATTCCTGATTATCCTTAAGCGCCACAAAAGGACAATCAATACACGGAAGCTGCTTTGCCTGTATTCCCTTATAACAGGTCCATTTCTCCAGATTCTCCCCAAAAATTTCCTTTGCCTTAGGATTTGCATATAAAATATGAAAATCATTCTTTGCAAACATATATAACGCATGTTCCGATAAATCCATTATCTGACAAACAAGTCCCTTTTCCCCATTCGTTCTCATCCTTCACCTCATTTTATACACGATAGTTATTTCCGCACTTATGTATTCATTATAACATACTGGTAATTTTTTACAAGATGTTGACAGTTCCTAAAACTACATTATATAATAAAATAGTAATAAATACTATTTTCGCTTGGAGGCATGTCAATGGCTGTTCAATCTCATAGAAAACGCAGTAAACAACGCGATGCAATAATCGCTTTTTTAAAAACAAGAAAAGACCATCCCACTGCGGATACTGTATATAAAGAAATCCGGCATACCATACCCAATATCAGTCTGGGAACCGTATACCGCAATCTATCCCTGCTCTCCGAAAACGGTGAAATTCTGAAGCTTTCCTGCGATGGAAAGGCTGACCGGTTTGATGCCTTTTCCAATCCCCACTATCATTTTATGTGTGTGGAATGCGGATGTGTACAGGATATCCCATTTCCCTACTCAGAAGAACTGGACCTGGCTGCCAACAGTGAATTTGATGGTACCATAACCGGCCACTCTCTGCTGTTCAAAGGCTATTGCAAAAACTGTTGTGCGAATCAGGTACATACAGCCTGTGAATCCGATTGATTCTTACAATTCAAAAGGGTGCACTAATGCCTATGGTATTAGTGCACCCTTTTTCCTATGATTCCATTAAATCATTTTCCTGCCTGTGGCTCTTTTCATTATCCCAGCCGCTGTAATCCCTACTCGATAAACAGCAACGGGTCCACTGTCTCCTCTCCCTTAAGCATCTGGAAAAAGAGATGGCTTCCCTCTTCGGCAAAGCTGTCGGTAGGGGTGCCAATGGTGCCAATGGACTCTCCTGCCTTTACATAATCGCCTTCCTTGACATAGATGGTATCCAGCTGTCCATAAACGATACTGTAATCATTTCCAATATATAAGGTGACAAGATTACCATAGACATTATCACTGGTTACCTTCGTTACCTTTCCAAGATATGCATTCTTGACTGTGGTACCACTTCCGGCAGCAATCAACATACCAGGGTTACATTGATACTGGTCCAGCGTCTTAAAATAAACAGTAGTCTCCATACTGTATGGCAGAATCACCTCACCATTTACAGGCCATGTGAGAGTCTTGTCACTTGTAAAATTCAATTCTCCTGCATCCGCAGTAACCGGCAGCTGCTGGGAATTCTCCGTTTCAGCTTCGGTATTCTTTGTTACATCCTCTTCCGTCTTAGGCTCTGCAGCTTCTTTTTCTGTTGTTTTTTCAGTTGTCAAATCTTCCTTTAGTGTATTCCGCTGCTCTGTACCTGTCTGATTTGCGGTTTTGCCATTGGTTTCCTCCACTTTGCTGTCCTCTGTGGTAATAGCAGAATAGTCAGATGCCTTATTCAAATCCACTTCGTTACTGGCAAGCTGGCTGCCATCCCGCTCCAGGGTATATACTGCCACAACGGCTAAAACCGCCAGCAGACCCAGACCCAGCGCTACATAAAATGCATTGTCCTTAAGCTTTTGTAAAAATGTTTTATCACGATTCATCATTTTCATCACCTCTACCAATAGGTTTGCCATAGAGGAAATGATTTATTCAAATTTTTTTAATGAATTTCTTAAGAAACACTCATTGCAGATAAACAACAGGCTGACAGTCAGTCTTTTATCTGATAGGTGACACTTAAGGTTGTCACATTGCCAAAATCATCCTTGGCACAGTACATGACAATATATGGCTCATCTTCCATATAGGTCAGGGGACGGCTGACAGTGACGTCCACCTTGCCGCTGTTATCCGATGCCTCTACCAGACTCAGCAGATAATCATCCTTTAACATATTGGAAATGCGGATATCTCCCTGCTGTTTATTTTTCAGGGTCAATGTCGGCGCTTCCATATCTACATCCACAGATAACACCACAACCTCTGACTGGTTTCCCTCGGAATCCTTTGCCCGGTATTTTACATGGCATTTTCCATAACCCTTTTCCAGAATTTCCGAATAATCCACCACAATGGCACTGTCCTCCAATTCCACATTTCCGTCATATGCCGTAACATTTTCCAGCAGCAGGTCATGCAGTTTTTTGGATGAGGTTGCCTCGTAAGCCCCAATGGAGGTCACCGTCTGGTCTACATACAGCACCGGCGGCTGTTCATCCTTTACGATAATATTAGCGGTGGCAGCACCTGTGATTCCGGTCTCATCCGTCACCGAATAGGTGACCTTGTATATGCCACAGGTATTTAAATCCACCTCGCCATCCACCTTCATATAATTGGTGACATCCTTGCCGGTAGAATCCAGAGCGGTGACACCGGAGGTCACATCAAAGCTGGCATACCGCTCCACCTCCCTGTCATATGCACCCAGGATAACAGGGATATTGCCCATATAGGGATTATTCCTGTCCGGGTCAGTAGGGTCCCAGTTTCCCACAGAGCCGCCACTGCTGATAACGGCAGCCACCGGCTTTCCCATGGGACCGTCATAATCGCTTTCAAATATCTCTACATAAGTATTCTCACTACAGTTATCATAAATCCACTTTGCATCAATTACGGACAGGCGGACACAGCCCGCTGAAACGCTTTGTCCCAGTTTATTATATTCCTCAATCTCCAAATCGCCTTTATTCTGCGTAAAATAAGGCACGGAATGAAATAATATGCTGCCTGTGATTGCAGTGGCATATTGCCCGTATACATCGCCCTCCAGAGCAAGCCACTCTTCCCTGTCGCCTAAATCATAGATGCCAGCCGGTGTATTTCCGTCCTCGCCCACAGAGCATACCATGGCTTTCACCGGCTTACTGTAATAACCATCCTCGCCCACCGTATATACCGTTACCACATTTCTTGTTTTATTTACTTTGATACAGTATGGAAGCCCGTTATCCTTCAAATCTGTTCCGTTGTAAAATGCATCCTCTGGCTGTCCCTGATTGCCACTGGTTCCACCATCGCGAATGACTTCACCGTTATACTGTCCCAGATTGCCGGTCTCCTTCTGGTATCCAACCATCACTGCTTTGCCATCATACTTTCCGGCAGCCAGAATCAACAGCAGGCTAATAATAAACATAACCGGAACATCTGATAGAAAAAACCTGTACTTCATATGTGCACCCTTCTTATATCATAATCGTCGCTATACTATAATCTGTTCTCTCCTATTATCAAATGATAATCGTACAAAACCACAGAATAATTATTCCATAAAATCCTCCTGCTGTCAACGGTTCAAAGGCTCCTTTACCCTATCCCCGTTACAGTTTCCATCTGCCTGACGCTGACCCCTTTATAATAATATTTAATAATTGCCTCCGCCTTCTTTCCCTCCAATGCCATGCGGTTCGCTCCATACTGGGAGACCCCAAGGCAGCTGCCCTTGCCAAGACACACAAACCGGATTCCGTTATCAATCTCCTCTACATAAAAATTGGCAGAAGCCAGAGAAAATTTCTGCATGGCTTTCTCCCCGGTATAGATTGTTCCGTTAACAGACAGTTTTTTTACAAATCCGTTCTCCGTACTTTCCTCTACAGATACAGGAATTTTCTGTACCGCAGTTTCGGTTGAAGTACCGCTGTCTGTCTGTTGTTTTTCTCCGTCCGCTTCCTTACTTTTCGCAGAATCCTCTGTCTGTGCCTCCTGCGATGCTTCTTCTCCAGTCTGTTCTTCATTGCCTGCCAGTTCCCGGAACTCCTGCCATGTATAGGTGACAAGATTCATATAATGCTTTGCCTCCACATCCTGGCTGCTCTCCACAGATTGCAGGTAAGAAATATCCTCTCCCAATATCTCCTTGGCACTGGCGGTTTTCCCGATGCTGACCTCATGATAAAGCGCCATAATCAGAGAATCCTCCTGCTCTACCACCATCCCGGCAGTAGCCACAACAGCCTGCTCAAACCTGTCCGCATATTTTTCATAATTCTTCTCTCCCCATAATGCCATCCGGTCTTCTACCGTTAAATACTGATAGGATAAATCCGCGGCATCTGAGGTATTATTTTCCTGCATTTCCTTTAACACATTGGTCCGAATCAATATCGCCTGAACCTTTAACGTCTCTATATCATAATCTGCCGGAATTGTTCCGGGCAGTATTCCCAGCACATATTCCTCCACATCCATGCTCTTGTAAAGCCCATTCATCTCAATCAGGACTTCTTTTCCCATTAATTTATTTTCCAGGGAATTGCCGCCCTGTCCAATCCGGATGTTGTCACTAAACAGACTGAAGCCCAGACACAATAAAAAGGGAATTACAAGTATACTCACTACAAATAAAATAAATTTTTTCATAAAAAAACCTCTCCCACTATTCTATGTGGAAGAGGTCTGAAATATAACTGTTTTATTTGGAAACCTTCTTAGTGGATGGAGCCTTAGGCATTGTTACATTAACCTTCTCCAGCTTCCAGATTTCCTGTGCATACTGCTCGATTGTACGGTCAGAAGAGAACTTACCGGCACATGCCGTATTCAGCATAGCCATCTTAGCCCATCTCTTCTCATCCCGGTATGCTTCATCTACCTGTTTGTGCGCTTCGCAATAGGAATCAAAGTCCTTCAATGTAAAATATACATCTTCCTTAATCAGAGAATCATATATATCTCTGAAAATCTCTGTATCTTCATGGAAGGTACCATTAATCAGCTGTGTCAGTACCTTACGGACATTTGCATTGCTGTTAAAGATATCTTCCGGATGGTAGTTGTGGTCACGCTCATAAGCCATAACCTCATCAGCTGACAAACCGAAAATAAATGCATTCTCCTCGCCAACCTCTTCTACAATCTCCACATTCGCACCATCCATTGTACCAAGTGTCGGAGCACCATTTAACATGAACTTCATGTTACCGGTACCGGAAGCCTCTCTGGAAGCAGTAGAAATCTGTTCAGACACATCTGCTGCTGCAAAGATAAGCTCTGCATTGGATACGCGGTAGTTCTCGATAAATACTACTTTAATCTTTCCCTTAATGGATTCATCATTATTGATAACATCTGCAACCGAATTAATCAGCTTGATGGTTAACTTTGCTCTCTTATATCCTGCTGCTGCCTTAGCGCCAAAAATAAAGGTGCGTGGAACAATGTCCATCTCCGGATGCTCCTTCAGCTCATTGTATAAATGCATAACATGCAAAATGTTAAGCAGCTGTCTCTTGTACTCATGAAGACGTTTTACCTGTACATCAAAGATAGAACGAGGGTCTACATCAACACCGTTATGCTCCTTAATATAAGCAGCCAGACGGACCTTATTCTGGTATTTGATGTTCATGAATTCCTGCTGGCACTTCTCATCATCCACATATACCTTCAGTTTGGCAAGATGTGGTAAGTCTGTAATCCACTCATCACCAATCTTGGATGTAATCCAGTCTGCCAGCAATGGATTACCGTGTAATAAGAAACGTCTCTGGGTAATACCATTGGTTTTATTATTAAACTGTTCCGGTCTCATCTCATAGAAATCCTTAAGCTCTCTCTTCTTAAGAATCTCTGTGTGAAGCTGTGCAACACCGTTTACAGAATAGGAACCTGCAATCGCAAGATGTGCCATCTTCACCTGTCCATCGTAGAGGATTGCCATGCTCTTAACCTTCTCCGGATTATTCGGATATTTTTCACGGATAGCATTCACATATCTTCTGTCAATCTCCTCAATAATCTGGTATACACGAGGCAGTAATCTTGAGAACAGCTCAATCGGCCATTTTTCAAGGGCTTCCGCCATAATCGTATGGTTTGTGTAAGCGCAGGTATGACAGGTAATATCCCATGCATCATCCCATTCTAAGCCCTCCTCATCCACAAGAAGTCTCATAAGCTCTGCTACGGTAACCGTTGGATGCGTATCATTCAACTGGAATGTAACCTTTTTAGGAAGGTCATGTAAATCCTTGTTGTTCTCCTTAAACTTATTCAAAGCAGTCTGAATCGATGCAGAAATGAAGAAATACTGCTGTTTTAATCTCAATTCCTTACCTGCATAGTGATTATCATTCGGGTAGAGAACCTCAACGATTGTTCTTGCAAGGTTCTGCTGTTCAACCGCCTTCTGGTATTCACCCTTGTCAAAGGAATCCAGATTGAAGTCCTGAATTGCCTCTGCATCCCATATTCTCAATGTATTTACCACATTGTTACCATATCCGATAACCGGTAAGTCATATGGAACTGCACGAATGGAAGAATAACCCTCCTGGATAAAGCGGTTTCTTCCGTCCTTATATTCTACCTTTACATGGCCGCCAAACTTAACCTCACATGCATATTCTGAACGGCGTACCTCAAACGGATTACCATCCTTCAACCAGTCGTCCGGCTTCTCAATCTGATAGCCATCCTGGATTTCCTGGCGGAACATACCATAACGGTAACGGATTCCACAGCCATATGCAGGATAGCCCAATGTAGCCAGAGAATCAAGAAAGCATGCTGCAAGTCTTCCAAGACCTCCATTTCCCAGTGCTGCGTCCGGTTCCTGGTCCTCAATGACATTTAAATCAAAGCCCAGTTCATCCAATGCCTCTTTTACTTCATTGTAACAGGTCAGGTTAATCAGGTTATTTCCCAAAGCCCTTCCCATTAAGAATTCCATTGATAAGTAATAGACAGTCTTGGCATTCTGCTTCTCATACTCTTTATGTGTTGCAATCCACTGGTCAATAATCGTATCCTTAATTGCATAGGAAACTGCCTGAAACACCTGCTGGTCTGTTGCTTCGTCAATCGTCTTACGATAAAGAGCTTTTACATTATTGATAACTTCCTTTTTGAAAGCTTCTTTATCAAAGTCTAATTTTCTAGCCATGTTTTTCTCCTCCTTGTAGTTGGAGTGGTGTTCTC
Source organism: uncultured Clostridium sp. (assembly GCA_900544905.1). Classification (GTDB taxonomy): domain Bacteria; phylum Bacillota; class Clostridia; order Lachnospirales; family Lachnospiraceae; genus CAG-590. Next base: position 8,656 of record UQXF01000004.1, on the reverse strand, counting down.
CACCCCTTGCTCTCTAAACATATAATATATTCTAGCTCAAACTCGGTTTCTATTCTACCAAAAATAAACAGTTTTCACAAGACCTAAGTCTATTTCTTTTTGCTCCGGACGCCTTTGGAATTAACGTAATATTTACCAATCCATTTATTTTTTTGCATTTTACCTGTAGATTTACTAAAATAGTAATATTTTCCCTTTATTTTCCTCCATCCTTTTAACATTGCTCCCGTTGTTTTACTAAAATAATATTTATTCCCCTTATATTTAACAAGACCTGTTTTTCTGACTCCATTGGAAGCGAAATAATACTTTTTACCGTCAATCTGTACAATCCGGTTTCTCGTCATGACACCGGTCTCCGTATCCAGATAGTAGTACTTTCCATTCTGCTTCTGATAACCGTAGAGCTGTTTTCCGCTCTCTGAATCAAAGAGATAGTACTTGCCCTTTATCTTTACAGAGCCTGTCACCACATAACGCTTGCTGTTGATGTAATAGGTATCTCCGGCTACTGTGTGCAGTCCCTTTTTCATCTGCTTCCCGGATGAATAGAACAGGTATTTGTGGATTCCATCCTCATACATGCCGCCCTTAACCAGTGCACCATTTCCCTTTGCAAGATAATAAGAACCATTTACCTTAAACCAGCCCACTGCCATTTTTCCGGTTTTCGGATTGAGGTAAAAGGTGTCGTCCCCAAGCTCAAGAAAACCTGTTTTCATTTCCCCGTTTTCATCAAAATAATACCAGCCGTCACTGGTTTTCACCCAGCCAATTACCTTCCTGCCTGCGGTTGTTATGTAAGAGGTTGTTTCTCTATCCTTTGAAAATTCACCTTTGATTACTTTTTTCTTTAATTTGAAATAAGAAATAATTGCCGATGCATCAGCCTTCCCGACTTTTTTGCGCTTTGCAGTTGTCTTAAAGAATTTATTGCAATCCGAGGAGCTGGTGACATAACCGTGCTCAATAATCACACTTGGAATATTCTGTATGACACCCCTGCGGACAATGGAATAATAGTCTGCCAGCTTTCCATTGCTATAGCGGTTGCCTGTACCGGATTTCCGCAGCAGCAAGCCCCTGTTCTTAATTCCGATTCCCTTAAGCTTGGAGAGAACCACCTTTCCAAATGCCTGGGTCTGCTTACGGACGGAATCGTGATATCCGGATTTATATGCAGTCAGAACATTTGCTCCGGAGGAAGCGCCGGCATTTATATGCATACTAATCAAAAAATCTGCGTCCAGCTGTTTTGCATAATTATTCCGGGAAGAAAGGCAGTCGCCTAATTTCAGCGACTCACAGCATGTACTGCTGTCCCGGGTCATGTACACTGTGACATCTCCATACTGGTTCAGCACATCCCGGCAGGATTTTGCAATATCCCATACCACCACTTCTTCTCTTAAACCATTTGCGCTGGCTCCCGGATGCTTTTTACAATGTCCCGGGTCTAACACAATTACCTTAGATGTGGCAGGGGACAATTCTGACACTACAAATTTGTCCGTATCAATCTGTGGTGTATTGTCTCCGGCTGTTTCCTCTTCTGTCTGAACCGTATTCTCTGTGGCATTTACCTCCTGCACGGGCAGCACACAGCTGCAAAGCATTGCACCAACCAGCATCCACGAGGTTATTCTTTTCATTATCTTCAATCTTCCTTCTCCTATTCTTTTGTTATTCCCATTTGCAACCATACTTTTTTATTATAACCTTATTCATAATGCGGTGCAACCTTTGATTGCCAATCCCTTTTTCCAATTCCAGCCTTTTTACACAGCATGCAAAAAGAGGCTGCCATAATAACAGCCTCTTTCTTTTCACTTATTTTTTAATTTTAACAGTGCTTTTCTGACCTTTACCCTTTAACAGCTTCTTATATGCCTTATATTTCTTTTTCGGAACCTTAATGGTTGCTTTTTTGTGGATGTTCTTAAATGCCTTGCTTCCAACCTTTTTCAGTACCGTTGATTTAATGGTAATGGTCTTTAAACTCTTACAGTTATAAAATGCTTTTGCTCCAATCTTTTTCACCTTTGCCGGAATGGTTATCTTTTTAAGCTTAGAACAGTTGTAAAATGCACTGTCGCCGATTTCCGTAAGCTTACTCTTGCTTGACAGGGATACGCTGGTCAGCTTCTTACAGTTATAAAATGCCTTTTTCCCAATCTTCGTTACACTATCTGAAATCGTCACCTTAGTAAGATTCTTACAGTTGGAAAAAGCATTGCTGTCTATCTGCTTAATATATTTTCCAAGCTTAATGGTTTTTATTTTTGTATTTCCCTTAAATGCGTTTGCCGCAATGGTGGTAACCTTGTACTGTACTCCGTTAATCGTAAGGGTATCCGGTATTACCACATTTGCAGTGTCCGTCGTCTTGGAAAACTTAACCTCACCCTGTAAATCCTTTTCGCCCGCCTTTGTCACAACATAAGTGGCGCCGGAACCCGGGTCAACAACCTGACTGTTATTCTGCACCGGCTTAGACGGGTCTTCTGTAACTGCTCCCGACGTTCCTCCCGATGTTCCACCTGATGTCTGACCGGTTTGTGCATTTACTCTTACGCTAACGGTTGCCTTTACTGTACTGTTTGCCCTCGATGTCGGTGCTGTTGCCGTAATCTGTACTGTTTTTCTTGTTTTATCTCCTTTTAATATCCTGACATTTCCCCTGTCATCCACTGCCACATATTCCGGAGCGCTGGAGGTATAGACAATCCTCTTATTGGAGTATACCAGGTATTTTGACATATCCTCTGCCGAAGCAGTCTGCTTTAAGCAGTTTTCATAGCTGCTAAATACATTGAAGGAAGTGCCTGCATCCGCACCACTTGTATACTTATCCGGAACCTTTAATGTTATTCTCTGGATATCGGCATTCACCACATAGGTATAGGTTCTCGCATATTCCGGATGTCCCTTTGGATAAACCTTGATATGCGCCGTACCTACGCCTGCCTCTACCAGATAAAACGTCTGGGAACCTGTATTCGGTGTAATCGCCTGCGTTGATGTATTTACCTTGGTTCCCCTGGTTGTCTCATAGGAGGCTGCCTTGGTTCCTCCTGCACTGCCGGAAGGATACAACACATCCGGATTATCCGTTTCCACTACCACATCATATGTATCCGGTGTACAATCTATCGCCTCTGTATTGTTGATGTCAAAATAATACTGCATATACTTCTTGGACGAGGTTGCCTGAACATTTTCCGTCTTCCCGTATGGCACACTCTGTGTCCGCTTATTATCCGCATACAAATCCGCACAGAACGGAACCTCTTTTACCTCTATGTTATACTTGGCAGAAAATTTACTTGCAGTTACGGATTTATTGTCTGCACACTCAAAGGTCACACTGCAGGTTACACTCAGATTAATCGGTTCTGTTGTGACAGTCACACCAGTAATATCAATGACATCAGCCTCCACAGTAGGGCTAGTAATATCCGTACGCTTCCATGTCTTTGTTCCATCTAACTTTTCATAGTACTTCTCGTCTACAATCTTGTACTGCTCCTCCTCATTTGTCTGCTTCTTCCAGTAATATCCATCCTCTAAGTTTGCACTTACCTTTAAGTGGGTCTTCACCTCTTCCGTTGAGGTTGTGTCGCCCACCAGCACATAATCAAAGCCGGAGGTTCCTTTAGGGTTAACATAGTATGGCAAAGTAATGGTTCTGCCAATCGGAACTGTTGTTTTATCCGGTGTATTCACTACAATTGTAATATTCCCACCGTTTGCTGTATAATCTTTGTTCTGGTTGGCCGGATTTGTGTAGACCTTATAAAATACTTTATTATTTACCGTTGTAGTAGAGGCAAACTCAAGCCTGCTTAAATTCACACAGCCAGCCAATGCATCCTGGTCAATGTAAAGCACTTCCTCTCCAAAGCTTGCAGAGGTCAGGCTGGCACATCCGTATAGAGTAGAATTTGAAATCTTTACAACCTTGGTTCCAGACAGCTTGAAGGTCTCAATTGCTGTCTCCGAAAACGCATAGGTATTTATCGTCTCCAGACTGGCTGCCCTGCTAAACTCTACCTCCTCGACACCGCTTTTCTGGAATGCATTGGAACCAATTGTCTTTAATGCCGGTCCAAATGCCACCTTTCCCAGATTCGTATCCTTCCAAAATGCATATGTGCCGATTGTCTCCAGCGTATCCGGCAGACCGGAATTAGTGAGGTTCAGGGAGATACACTCCGCAAAACCATTATTGCCAATCTCCTTCAGCTTTCCAAAATCCACAGTCTCCAGTGAGGTACACTGATTAAAGGCTTTTTGTCCTAATTTTGTCAGCGTATTCGGAAAGACAATGAAGCCCAGTGCCGTACAGCCGGAAAATGCCTCCTGCTGTATCTCTGTTGTACTTCCCAAATCTACCTGTGCCAGACTCTCGGATTTAAAAAATGTTTTATTCTTCAAAATCAGGCTGACGCCGGTATTAGTCTGTGGCAGCTTCACGCTTGTCAGATTTGGGCATTGCATAAACACACCAACCGGACCGCCGGATAACGTACCGGAGCCAAGCTCCTTAAGATTCTTATATGCAGATAAATCCGCCGACTGGATACCACTTTCACAAAACACACCCTGTCCGATATCCGTTACATAGCTTCCCGTCGGAAGCACATCCTTGGCATCCTTTATATTGTTGCACAACTCGTACTGGGCCACCGGAATAGATTCCCATACATTCTTTCCGGTCGTATCTGCCTGCCAAACCACCTTCGTTAAACCGGTTCCCCCAAACATTCCCTGCTGGTCATTCTCATATACATAATCCGGAATATACACCTCGCCGTCTACCGCATGGCTTGCCGTCTTCATTGTAGTAAAGAATTGCTGTCCGTAAACGAAACAAGAATTAATTAAAAGATTCTGTTTCATTGTGTTTGGCAGAATTACGGTTGTCAAACAAGGGGCATGTGTTGCGTAAATTGTCGTATTCTTATTATTCTCTTCACTTTCTTTCAGCGTATCAACATTTGCAAAGGCTCCTCCGCCAATCTCTAAAAGCTCTGTCCATTTTGTCAAATCCATTGTTGTAAAGGCATTTCCAAAAAATGCCAATGTTCCAATCTCTGTAATCCCAATCTTCTGGTTATTTCCCACATTAAATTCACTTATCGGTGCATTGTAGAAGAAATGTCTTGGTATCTCCGTAATCTTTTCCGGTACAGTTGCCTCTGCCAGACTGCTGCACTGTTCAAACATCTTAATTCCAAGCTCCGGACATGTTCCATCCCTCTTAGACTGAATCGTAATATTTGTCAAGCCCTGGCACCGGAAAAATGCGCCGTCCGCAATGGCTGCCACAGATGCTGGAAGAACATTATCTGTTTTGCCCGCTACACCTAATTTTGTTATTGCCGCACAGCCATGGAATGCATACGCTCCAATATTCATACTCTCTTTTGCATTCGTATTATCCGGAAGGACAACCGTCTCCAGCTTTGCATTTCCCTGAAATGCCTCTGCATATATGTTCCGGCTCTGTCCTGCTGTATCGGACGCCCATGTAACACTGGTAATATTGGAGCGAAGCGCATCAGCCGCTCCCTTATAGTTTGCGAAATAAAAAGCACGTCCGCCAATATTCTTTACGGATGCCGGAATCTTTACGGAGGTCAGCTGGCTGCAGTTTGTGAAAACCTCACTTCCGTAATACTCTCTGTTATTCATTTTCTTCTGATGTGTATCATATATTACAATCGGAAGCTTGCTTGTTGCCACACCACCCACCGGGAGGGACTTAATCTTTTCTGCGTCACTCTTCTCGGTTTCTGTCTTACCCACTGCCTCAATACCATAATCCGTTACCAAATCCATTCTTTGATAACCGATGGTTTCCAGCTTGTTCATGTTCATAAGAAAATCTGTATTGGTAATGGCGGTAGAACGAAATGCACAATCCCCGATTTCCTTTACTTCACAGTTCGATTCGGACTGTCTCTGCTCCACAAAAGCCAATGCGGTACAACCATCAAAGGTATAATCCGGAATCGCTGTCAGTGCCGGTGAAAGAGAAATTCTTGTCATGGCATCATTGCTATAGAAACAACCCTGTCCGATTCCATTTACATAATCAGGAAGCACTACCCCTTCACTTGAGGAGCCTCCCGCTTCATAAATCGTAGTCAGCTTTGTCTTGGCAAACACATTATCACCAAACTTCAGGGTTCCCGTTGTCTTATTTGGTAAAATAACCGCTGTCAGCCCCTCTGCTCCTTCAAAGGCAGAGCCCTCAATGGTGGTCAGCTTATTACAGTTGGTAAAATCAACCGTACCGGTAAGCTTGCTGCCGCTAAATGCACTGCCCAGAATTTTATCCAGCTGGGAATCTGCTTCAAATACCACCTCTAATCCATCTGCCGTATCCGTTCCGGTCTTTGAGAACGCACTGGCTGGTATCGTTGTAATGCTCTTACCGATGGTAACCTTTGCAAGCTTCTTACAGCCGGCAAATAAAGACGGCTCATCCTGCATGATTCGTCCATTTGCAAAGGACGGAATGGTAATCTCCTCCAAGCTTACATCATCCAGGAAAACCTGCTCCTTAATAACCGTCAATCCGGACGGCAAGGTATTGTCAGCCTTTGTAGAATGTACACTCTGCAGACGGGTACAGCTTGCAAATGCCTGTTTTCCCAATGACTGCAAAGTATCCGGCAGTGTAATTGTAGTCAGATTCTTACACTCAAAAAATGCTGAAGCTCCAATTGTGGTAATACTTGACGGCAAATTAATTGTCTCAAAGGCACAACCGGAAAATTCTTCTGCCGGAATGGTTGTTACAGCGGTAAAACTGCTCATATCGATTGACTGTGCTTTCTGTGCACAGCCAAGACCTTCAATGCTTTTTACGCTTGCCGCATTTGCTGCACCGGAAAAATCAAATGTTCCCTCATATGCACTCAAATCTCCATATGTAAAATTAGTCTTGTCCTTCTGTGTTCCCGCCCCTTCATTATAAGCTGATAAAACTATGTCAAAAAGCGTTTTGTCTGTTATCAGATTGTATACCAGTGTCCCCGAACTGGCAGCTGCCGTTGTTTTCTTGATTGTCTCTTCTACAGATACAACATTCTCTTCCTCTGTATCCACCTCCGTAGATGTCTCCACATCACCTTCTGTGGTGGCTTCTGTTACTGCTTCCGTCACAATCTCTGATGTCTCCTGTTGTGTAGAAGCCTCCTGACTATCCGCTTCTTCCTTCCGGATATCTGTTTCTGCTTCTGCTTCACTGACAGCCTCTGTGCTGTCCTCATCTGTCGTCACCGCTGCCTGCGTCTCCACCATGCCGATATCTGCTTCTGCCGCCGATACGTTTCCGACATTGACAGAAGAGATTACAAGTACAACAGCCAGTGTGAAACTAACCAATCTTGACTTTCTTCTTCTCATCACAAATTCTCTCCTCCTTCAAAAATCTGTTACCCTTTCTCTTAGGTAAAAATACGATATCCCATAAGTTTTTTTCACATAGTATGATATCACAATTTTACCACTATTGTAAATCAAAATAATATTTGTCAAGCTGGTATTAACAAACCCGTTTTCCAGCTAACACAGGAACAGCCCGTTTTTCACCGGAACAGCCTGGATAACATGCCCTCAGGTCCCGACAAAACAAATTGGCGCTTCGTCTGCTGTTCCTGTCTTATGGAATCAGCTTTTGCCTGTTTTATTCCACGTTCCACCGTAACCTTAAGCTCCGGCGGAAGCGGTATACTGTCGTAATATTTTTTCATTTCCTCTAATCTGTCATCCCCCATATTGCAGTTCTCCCTCCATCCTTTCAATTCCCAGCTTTTTCAGGCTGCGGTATAACAGTGCATTTACTGTACTGACATTGGCATTTAAAATGACTGCTATTTCCTGTATCTTCTTGTTTTCAAGTAAATGCAGGATGACAACAATCCTTTCCCTTACGCTTAAAGCCTCCAGCATTTTTTCTATATTAATGTCCCAATCCATATCCTCCTGTCCTCTCTCTCTGACATCAAATAATGTTTCAAGGGAAATTCCTCTCTGGTTTTTGTTTAAATACTCCATAACCATGTTAATCAGAATCTGGTATAGCCATGTATCAATATATCTCTCATTTTTTACCTTTGCTGCATCCCGGATTGCCTTATATGCACTTTCCCGGACAATATGTACCGCATCCGCTTCGCTGCCTGTACTTGCCATTGCAATGCGGTACATGGAATCATAGGATTCCATCACAGCCTCTTCTATCCTTTTTTGCATCTTTTCCCGATACATAATTCCACCTCCTTTATTTATCTTTCTATATATATTAGACGAATTATACAGGAAAAAAGTTTCAAAGTTGTTTCAAAAATTGATAATATTTTTAGATAAATTACTTTGGCTGTCCATATTGTCCAGGGCATATTCAATACATTGAATCACTACTTTGTTAAAAGACATATTATTCTCATCCGCAAGCTGCTGAACGGTAATGATTAAATCCTTTGGCAGACGCAAGGACTTATTTTCATATTCCGCAAATTCCTTTTTCAGTGTAAACATATATATCACCCCTTATCTTCTACCAATTATTGTAATATAAAAGATACTGCGGGGACTGTCTCTTATACACATCTCCGAGCCCACGAGACTCGACGTCATCTCG
>UQXF01000003.1 GCA_900544905.1 uncultured Clostridium sp. | reverse complement strand
GAAGAGGCAAGACGGAAAGCCGAGGAAGAAGCAAGACGTAAGGCTGAAGAGGAAGCAAGACGGAAAGCGGAAGAAGAAGCGAGACGGAAAGCTGAAGAGGAAGCACTGAAATATAAGCAGCTTGCCGAAGAGGCAGCCCGGAAAGCAGCTGAAGCTGAGAAAGCGCTTGAGGCAGCTAAGACCGGTTCTGCAGGTGCAAATAATGCCAGTGATGATTTTGCATTACCTGTTGGGGCAGAACAGTTTTTGGGTAAATATCTTTCTGTTGGTGCGATTAGTGACCAGATAGTACGTACTATGAAATATATTAGCGAGAATCCATCAGAGCCTAGAAATGTTGTAATCCTTGGACAGTATGGATTTGGAACTACAGCGATTGCAGAGGATTTTGCAAGAAGCTTTTATGCAATGGGTATCTGTAAGACAAAGACGATTGCCAAAATTAAAGCGGGCGCCTTAAACAGAGCTAATATTAGTGATGCGATTGCTAAATTGCAGGGCGGTTGTCTTGTGGTAGAAAATGCGGGAGTCATTTCTCCGGAAAAATTGGATGAGATTTACCAGATTGTAAGCAATCCAAGTAATGATGTGGTTGTTATTATGACCGGACAAATCCAGACATTGTCTAAGCTTTTTAAAGATAATGTTGTGATTTCATCCCAGTTTAAGCATTTAATCCAGGTACACAGAATTACAGATATGGATGTATTTTCTATAGCAAAGAACCATGCAGTACAGCAGGGATATCCGTGCGAGCCTGGTGCTGAGAACAATCTCCGCAGAAGAATGCAGGAGGTAGAGAGCGGTAATCTTGACAGAGTTTTGAAAATTGTAGATAATGCAGTCTCAAAGGCACACAATCGTGAGATGACCTCAGGAGAGCAGGAGCACCATCTGGTATCCTCTGATTTTGAGTAAATTTTAATAGATGCAGATGTAAAGAGAGGGAAAGTAGATGTTTATTTTCGACAATCCCTCTCTTAATTTTATGTAAAAAAATGAATTTTTGTACATGTCAAAAGGAAAAAGACACATAAACTGCATGGAATATTAAAAATATTAAGGTAAAATGTAGAAAATACAAAAAAAGTATTTGTTTTTTTCTCATTTTTTGATACTATATAGTTGATTCAGTTTGAGATTTAACTTTAGATGATATAGATTAACGGAGGACAAAGCATTATGTTTGATATGGATATTGGAATTGACCTTGGAACAGCCAATGTTTTAGTATATGTAAAGGGTAAAGGAATTGTTATTAACCAGCCATCGGTGGTAGCATTTGAGAAAAAGACAAAAAAGCTTATAGCAATTGGAAATAAAGCAAAGCTGATGATGGGAAAGGAGCCGGCTAATATCGAAATAATCCGGCCGCTGAAACAAGGGGTAATTTCTGATTATACCGTTACGGAGAGAATGCTGAAGGCCTTTATTGAAACAGCAATGCAGAAGAAAAGAATGCTGAGCAGACCGCGAATCTGTGTATGTGTTCCCAGTGGCGTAACGGAGTTGGAGAAGCGCGGTGTGGAGGATGCGGTATACAGAGCAGGTGCGAAGCATGTAGATATTATGGAAGAGCCAATTGCAGCAGCAATTGGAAGCGATATTGATATATCCCTTCCGAGAGGAAATATGATTGTGGATATAGGCGGGGGGACAACAGATGTTGCGGTAATCTCCCTTGGCGGTATTGTGGAGAGTAATTCCCTGAAGCTGGCAGGTGACGACTATAATGAAGCAATGATTAAATATATCCGCCGCACTTATAATTTGTTGATTGGAGAACCTACAGCAGAGAAGATTAAGATAGCAATTGGTACTGTATATCCAAGAGAAGAGCCGGTGACAATGGAAGTGAAGGGAAGAGATTTGGTGACTGGTTTTCCAGCCAGAATTATTGTGTCCTCTGAGGAAACCATTGAAGCCTTTGCGGAGGTGACAGCCCAGATTCTGGATACCATTCACAACGTGCTGGAGATTTCACCGCCGGAGCTGATTGCCGACATTGCAGAGCATGGGATTGTGTTAAGCGGTGGAGGAAGCATGATTTATGGATTAGATAAGCTGGTGGAGGAAAGCACGGGCATCCGTGCCTATGTAGCGCCAACTGCACTGGAGGCGGTGGTTGTTGGAGCTGGCAAATCTGTAAATTTTGTGAATAAATAGTTAATAGTATGAAATGAAAAGCGCCGATTGGAATCATATTACATGGTGAGTTGGCGCTTTCTTTATGTTGCCATGCATGTGAGAAAAAAGGTTTGGTGGACATTTTTTTGAGTTGCCAGGCATAGGAGAAAAAGGTTCGGCGAACCTTTTTTAAGTATAGACGGAGCCGGCAGAGAGGAGGAAATGGTATGGGATTTTTACCTGTGACCCGGCAGGAAATGCTGGATTTAGGATGGGACAGACCGGATTTTGTATATGTAATAGGGGATGCATATGTGGACCATTCTTCGTTTGGACATGCTATTATCAGCCGTATTTTGGAAGCCAATGGATATCGGGTTGCCATTATATCCCAGCCCGACTGGAAAGAGGCTTCCAGTATTACGATTTTTGGAAAACCCCGGCTTGGTTTCATTGTGACTGCAGGGAATATGGATTCTATGGTAAATCACTATACCGTGTCAAAAAAGAGAAGAAAAGAGGACGCATATACACCCGGCGGCAGGAGTGGAAAGAGACCGGATTATGCAACCATTGTCTATTGCAATCTGATAAAAAGAACTTATAAGGAGTGTCCCGTTATTATTGGAGGAATTGAGGCAAGCTTAAGGCGGCTGGCGCATTATGACTACTGGTCCGATAAATTAAAACGCTCTATTCTGCTGGACTCTGGTGCAGATTTACTGATTTATGGCATGGGAGAGCATGCGATTGTGGAGATGGCAGATGCGTTAAACAGCGGTCTTTCCATAGAAGATGTTACATTTATACCGGGAACCGTTTATAAGACCAGGGATATTGAATCTGTCTATGACGGAATTATGCTGCCGGATTTTGCCTCCATGCAAAAGGATAAATTGGAATATGCAAAAAGCTTTGCTGTCCAGTACCGCAATACAGATTCCTTTCAGGCAAAACCATTGATTGAGCAATATGGGGAAAAGCGCTACATTGTACAAAATCCGCCCTCCAGACCGCTGACCACCCAGGAAATGGATGATGTTTACGAGCTTCCGTATATGCGAAGCTATCATCCATCATATGAGGCAGAGGGGGGAGTTCCGGCTCTTTCGGAGATTAAATTTTCCCTTACCAGCAACCGGGGCTGTTTCGGAGGCTGCAGTTTTTGCGCCCTTACCTTTCATCAGGGAAGGATTGTTCAGTGCCGGAGTCATGAATCGCTGCTTCGGGAAGCGGAGCTCATGACAAGGGATAAGGATTTTAAAGGCTATATTCATGATGTGGGTGGACCTACCGCTAATTTCCGGGCACCGGCATGTAAAAAGCAGATGACCAGGGGCGTGTGTTCCAATAAACAGTGCCTGTTTCCACAGCCTTGTAAAAATCTGGTGGCAGACCATTCGGATTACATCGCATTGCTTCGGAAGCTTCGTCAGATTCCAGGAGTGAAAAAGGTATTTATACGCTCCGGTATCCGGTTTGATTATGTGATGGCGGATTCCAGGGATGATTTTTTGAAGGAGCTTTGCCAGTATCATATCAGCGGACAGCTTCGTGTTGCACCGGAGCATGTGGCGGATGCGGTTTTGGACAAAATGGGAAAACCCCGGAATGCTGTTTACACCCGGTTTGTTGAAAAGTTTGACAAAATGAATGAAAAACTGGGAAAGGAGCAGTATTTAGTGCCATATCTGATGTCCTCCCATCCGGGCTCCGGGCTGAGAGAAGCGGTTACGCTGGCAGAGTATATCAGAGATTTGGGGTATATGCCGGAGCAGGTACAGGATTTTTACCCGACTCCGTCTACCATGTCTACCTGCATGTATTATACCGGGGTAGACCCCGGAACCATGGAGCCGGTGTATGTACCCCGGTCACCCCATGAAAAGGCGATGCAGAGGGCATTGATTCAGTACCGCAGACCGGAAAATTATGATTTGGTTAAGGAAGCACTGATAAAGACAGGGCACCAGAATCTGATAGGATTTGATAAAAAATGCCTGATACCGCCAAGAAAAATGAAACCAGTTACAGAAACGAAAAAGCAATATGGCAGGAAAAAGGATAAAAAAAATAAATATTATAAGAAAAAATAGTAATAATTTTCAATTTGTGCAAATGGATAATTAGTTGCAACTTTAAAAAATATATGCTATCATGTTAGCAGATTGCGTGATGAGTGAAACATTGGTATACCACCATTCTTTATGCTGTTTCATGTCTGTCCGCAAAAATTATAAACGGAGGATGTTTCATTATGTCAAAAAAAGTTGTTTTAGCTGGCGCTTGCCGTACAGCAATCGGAACTATGGGCGGAGGATTAAGCACAACTCCAGCTCCGGTATTGGGTTCTATCGTTATCAAAGAAGCTTTAAACAGAGCTGGTGTTCCTGCTGACCAGGTAGACCACGTATATATGGGTTGTGTAATCCAGGCAGGTCTTGGCCAGAACGTAGCACGTCAGGCTTCTATCAAGGCTGGTTTACCAATCGAGACTCCTGCAGTTACCGTTAACGTTGTTTGTGGCTCAGGTCTGAACTGTGTTAATATGGCAGCACAGATGATTCAGGCAGGCGATGCAGATATCGTTGTAGCAGGTGGTATGGAGAACATGTCTATGGCTCCTTATGCATTAAAGCAGGCTCGTTTCGGATATAGAATGGGTAACAATACTATGGTGGATACCATGGTAAATGATGCATTATGGGATGCATTCAATGATTATCATATGGGTATCACAGCAGAGAATGTATGTGAGAAGTATGGTATTACAAGAGAAGAATTAGATGCATTTGCAGCAAAGTCTCAGCAGAAGGCAGCAGCAGCAGTTGAGTCTGGTGCATTTAAGGATGAGATTGTTCCTGTAGAGGTTCAGCAGAAGAAGCAGACTGTTATTATTGACACAGATGAGGGTCCTCGTCCTGGTACAACAGCTGAGAGCATTGCTAAGCTTCGTCCTGCATTTAAGAAGGATGGTATTGTTACAGCAGCAAACTCTTCCGGTATCAATGACGGTGCAGCAGCAATCGTTGTTATGAGCGAGGAGAAGGCTAAGGAGTTAGGTGTTAAGCCTATGGCTACATTTGTTGCCGGAGCATTAGGCGGTGTTGACCCATCTATCATGGGTGTTGGTCCTGTAGCTGCTACGAAGAAGGTTATGGCTAAGACAGGTTATAAGATTGAAGATTTCGATATTATCGAGGCAAACGAGGCATTTGCAGCACAGTCAATCGCAGTTCAGAGAGACCTTGGATTTACTGATGAGCAGTTGAATCCAAATGGCGGTGCAATTGCACTTGGACATCCTGTTGGAGCTTCCGGATGCCGTATCCTTGTTACTCTGTTACATGAGATGGAGAAGAAGGACGCTAAGAAGGGTCTTGCTACTCTTTGTATCGGTGGTGGTATGGGCTGTTCTACTATCGTTGAGAGAGACTAGTGCAGAGTGATTTTATAATAAGGAGAGTAGGATATGGAGTTTATCACATATGAGCAGGACGGATTTGTTGGAGTTATCACCATTAACCGTCCAAAGGCGTTAAATGCTTTAAACAGTCAGGTGTTGGATGAGTTAGATGCGGCGTTGGATGCAGTTGATTTAGATACAACAAGAGCATTGATTTTGACAGGCGCAGGGGACAAGTCCTTTGTTGCCGGTGCGGATATCGGAGAGATGTCTACCCTTACCAAAGCGGAAGGGGAAGCCTTCGGCAAGAAGGGAAATGATGTATTCCGTAAGTTAGAGACATTTCCACTTCCGGTTATTGCAGCCGTTAACGGATTTGCATTAGGCGGCGGATGTGAGATTTCCATGAGCTGTGATATCAGAATCTGTTCTGAAAATGCAGTATTTGGCCAGCCGGAGGTTGGTCTTGGTATTACACCTGGATTTGGTGGAACCCAGAGACTGGCACGTCTTGTAGGCGCTGGTATGGCAAAGCAGATGATTTATACAGCCCGCAATATTAAGGCGGACGAAGCATACCGTATTGGTCTTGTCAATGCAGTATATCCATTAGAAGAGTTAATGCCGGCGGCAAAGAAGATGGCGGCAGGCATTGCAGCACAGGCTCCTATTGCTGTCCGCAACTGCAAGAAGGCAATTAACGAAGGCTTGCAGGTTGATATGGACCAGGCAATCGTAATCGAAGAGAAATTATTCGGCGACTGCTTTGAGACGGAAGACCAGAAGGCGGGAATGGGCAATTTCTTAGAGAAGGATAAGGAAAAGAAATTAAAGGTTGTACCGTTCCAGAATAAGTAATCATGAATAAGGTTTTATCACATTTAGGGTGGTCATTTGACCATCCTATATGTGTGAAATAAGGATAGCAGTTTGAACGAAACGTAAATGAATTCAAACGGTATATTCAAAAATAATATTTTAGGAGGATATGAAAATGAAAGTTGGCGTTATTGGTGCAGGAACCATGGGTCAGGGTATTGCTAAGGCATTCGCTCAGGTTGAAGGATATGAAGTAGCACTTTGTGACATCAAGCAGGAGTGGGCTGAAGGCGGCAAGGACAAGATTGCAAAGGGTTATGCAAGACTTGTGGAAAAAGGAAAAATGACACAGGAGAAGGTAGATGGAATCCTTAACAGTATTACTCCTGGTCTTAAGGAAGACCTTTGTGCAGATTGTGATTTGATTGTTGAGGCAGCATTCGAGGATATGAATGTTAAGAAGACAACATTTGCTGAGTTAGATAAGATTGCTAAGCCAGAGTGTATTTTTGCTTCCAATACATCAAGCCTTTCTATTACCGAGATTGGTAACGGTCTTACACGTCCTATGATTGGTATGCATTTCTTTAATCCGGCAGACCGTATGAAATTAGTAGAGGTAATTGCTGGTGTGAATACACCGGACGAGACAGTTTCAGAGATTGTTAAGATTTCCGAAGAGATTGGCAAGACACCTGTACAGGTAAATGAAGCTGCTGGTTTCGTTGTTAACCGTATCTTAATTCCTATGATTAATGAAGCAGCATTCATCAAGATGGAGGGTGTTTCTGATATCGCTGGTATTGATTCTGCTATGAAGCTTGGTGCAAATCATCCAATGGGACCGCTTGAGTTAGGTGATTTTGTTGGATTGGATATTTGTCTTGCAATCATGGATGTTCTTTACAATGAGACTGGAGACAGCAAATACCGTGCTTGTCCATTGCTTCGTAAGATGGTTCGTGGTGGCAATCTTGGTGTTAAGAGCGGCAAGGGATTCTATATTTACAATGCTGACCGCACAAAGACACCAATCGATGCTCAGTAAATAAAAAAGACACTAAATTCGCAACTGCATTGCTCATTAGTGTTCATTGGGAAACACTAAATTTGCAACAGCGTTGCTCATTAAGTGTTCAATATAGGAGGAAATTAAAAATGGATTTCACTTTAAGTAAGAAACATGAAATGGCGCAGACTCTTTTTAAAGAATTTGCTGAAAATGAAGTAAAGCCACTTGCCCAGGAAATCGATGAACAGCACAGATTTCCGAGAGAGACAGTAGAGAAGATGGCAAAGGCAGGCTTTTTGGGAATTCCTGTACCAAAGGAGTTTGGTGGACAGGGCTGTGACCCTTTGACATATGTTATGTGTGTGGAGGAGTTATCTAAGGTTTGCGGTACGACAGGAGTTATCGTATCTGCACATACCTCTCTTTGTGTAGACCCAATCCAGACATATGGTACACCGGAGCAGAAGGCAAAATATATTCCGGATTTAGCTTCCGGTAAGAAGTTAGGTGCTTTTGGTCTGACAGAGCCAGGTGCCGGTACTGATGCACAGGGACAGCAGACAAAGGCTGTATTAGACGGTGACGAGTGGGTATTAAATGGCTCTAAGTGCTTTATTACCAATGGTAAAGAGGCTGATGTTTATATCGTAATCGCTGTAACAGGCAAGGTTGAAAAGCGCGGACGTATGCAGAAGGAGATTTCTGCATTTATCGTGGAGAAGGGTACACCAGGATTTACCTTCGGTACGAAGGAGAATAAGATGGGTATCTGCGGTTCTTCTACATACGAGTTAATCTTTACAGACTGCCGTATTCCTAAGGAGAACTTATTAGGCGCTAAGGGTAAGGGATTTGGTATCGCCATGCATACATTGGATGGTGGACGTATCGGTATTGCTGCCCAGGCTCTTGGTATTGCAGAGGGTGCTTTGGAGACAACCATCAACTATGTAAAGGAAAGAAAGCAGTTCGGACGTTCCATTGCCCAGTTCCAGAATACACAGTTCCAGTTAGCAGATATGGCTACAAAGGTAGAGGCTGCCAAGTTATTAGTATATAAGGCTGCCATGAAGAAGGGTGAGTACCAGAATGGTGCAAAGGTTTCTTATTCTGTAGAGGCTGCTATGGCTAAGTTATATGCTGCAGAGGTTGCTATGGAAGTGACAACCAAGGCAGTTCAGTTACACGGTGGATATGGTTACATTAAAGAGTACGACGTTGAGCGTATGATGCGTGATGCTAAAATCACAGAGATTTACGAAGGAACTTCAGAAGTTCAGCGTATGGTTATCTCTGCAAACATTTTAAAATAGGAGGTAATTAACGTGAAGATTGTTGTTTGTGTAAAACAGGTACCTGATACAAAGGGTGGAGTAAAGTTTAATCCGGATGGAACATTGGATAGAGGTGCAATGCTTACAATCATGAACCCAGATGACAAGGCTGGTCTTGAGGCTGCACTTACAATCAAAGACCAGTATGATGATGTAGAAGTTACAGTGGTTACCATGGGTCTTCCTAAGGCTGAGGAGGTTCTCCGTGAGGCTATGGCTATGGGCGCTGACAAAGGTATTCTTGTTACCGACAGAGTATTAGGTGGTGCGGATACCTGGGCTACTTCTACTACCCTTGCCGGTGCATTGAGAAATATTGATTACGATTTGATTATTACAGGACGTCAGGCTATTGATGGTGATACTGCACAGGTTGGACCACAGATTGCCGAGCATTTAGGACTTCCGGTTATCTCTTATGCACAGGATATCAAAATTGATGGAGACAGTGTAGTTGTTAAACGTCAGTATGATGATGGTTATCATATGGTTAAGGTGCAGATGCCTTGTTTAATCACAGCATTAGCTGAGTTAAATGAGCCACGTTACATGACACCAGGTGGAATTTTCGATGCATATGATGCAGAGATTACAACCTGGGGAAGAGCAGACCTTAAGGATGTTGACGATTCAAACTTAGGTTTAAATGGTTCCCCAACAAAGATTGCGAAGGCTTCCGATAAGGTTCGCAAGGGTGCTGGTGAGAAGGTTGTTCCGGATTCTCCAGAAGATGCAGCTAAGTTAATCGTTGACAAGTTATTGTCAAAGCACATTATCTAATAAAGAGGTGAATGAAATGGGTGCAATGAGCGCAGAACAATTAGAGCAGTACAAAGGCGTATTTGTCTTTGCACAGCAGGTAGATAATAAGTTAAGCAGCATTTCCTTTGAGTTAATCGGAGAGGGAAAGAGACTTGCTGAGAAATTAAATGAAAAGGTGACAGCAGTATTAGTAGGTTCTGATGTTGCAGGTCTTGTTGATGAGTTGGCAGAGTATGGTGCTGACAGAGTGATTGTAGTAGATGACCCTGAATTAAAGGATTACAGAACAGAGCCATATGCACATGCACTTGCCTGTGTAATCAATGAGTATAAGCCGGAAATTATGTTAGTTGGTGCTACAGCAATCGGCCGTGATTTAGGTCCTACTGTATCTGCAAGAGTAGCAACTGGTCTTACCGCTGACTGTACATTGCTTGAGATTGGTGATTTCCCAATCAATCCAATCCCTGGCAGAGAGCAGAAGCATAACCAGTTATTAATGACCCGTCCGGCATTTGGCGGTAACACAATCGCTACCATTGCATGTCCGGATAACCGTCCACAGATGGCAACGGTTCGTCCTGGTGTTATGCAGAAGCTTGAGAAGCAGGCTGGCGCTAAGGCGGAAGTAATCAATTACAATCCTGGATTTACTCCAAATAAGAAATATGTAGAGATTCTTGAAGTAGTTAAGGCTGTTTCAGATGTTAAGGATATCATGGATGCTAAGATTTTGGTATCCGGCGGTCGTGGAGTTGGAAGCAAAGAGAACTTTAAGCTTCTTGAGGATTTGGCAGAGGTGCTTGGCGGAACTGTCAGCTGTTCCCGTGCCGTAACTGATTCCGGCTGGTTACCAAAGGAGCTGCAGGTTGGACAGACCGGTAAGACCGTTCGTCCACAGGTATACTTTGCAATCGGCATTTCCGGTGCAATCCAGCACGTAGCCGGTATGGAAGAGTCTGACCTTATCATTGCAATCAACAAGGATGAGGATGCTCCAATCTTTGATGTGGCAGATTATGGTATTGTCGGTGATTTGAACAAGATTGTTCCACAGCTTACCGCAGCAATTAAGGCACAGGTGGCAAGTAAGTAATTAAATGTTATACTATGCCTTGGCAAAATGAAGCTATGTCCAAGTGGATACAAAGTGAAAACCCAGAGGTGGCGTCCTCTGGGTTTTCTTTAACATTGCCAGGCATATGAAAAAATGGTTCGGTGATTGGGAGGGGATATAAATGACACTGCCAGCATTATTGGGAATAATAATAATCTATGTTCTGATAAGCAGGGAAAGCAGGAACAAAGCGATAAAATGTAAAATCCGCTATGACCGTAAAACCAGTAAAATGGTATTTTGGACTGCGGTGATTTTGACGATAATAGTTGTTACCTCCTGTGTGCCTGTCCTGTTTGACCTTGTGGATGGCTGGGATGCCGAAACTGCAGTATTTGTCATGCTGTGTGGATGTGCAGGGATTCCGGCTGCAGTTGTTACCTGGCTTCTTTTTGCAGACAGCAGGCTTTATTTGAAACGGCTGCATAGCTATGGATATGTGGTTCCGGAAACCAGAAAACAAACGGGTGACAGGCTGGATTTGTTAGAGCGGGAGAGGGGATACACTGCTAATTTAGATGGGATAAGCAGGGAAAACGTGGCGTTGTCTGTCATTTGCCTTTTCGTGGCGGCAGGCACAGCGGTCAATGTTGGAATATTTTTTATACATAATATAGCTGTCCATAAAATGTACCTGCTTTTGATGGTGGTGCCAATTGGCTTGTGGCTTGGCGGAGCAGGATATTATTGGTGGCAGAGGAGAAGGAAGCGGTTCCGGGATGACGTGGAATTAGAGGATGGACGCAGGGTAAGAACCCATTTGATACCGGGAATGGTGGAGCTTTTAATCTGTCTCGGCTTTACCGTATTCTGGATAGTCTGCCTGCAGGAGATTGCAGAGTATATGGCATAGATTACTGCCATCCGTTTTCTGCAGGGTGTTGACTATGTGAAGGAAAATGGTTAATATAATACATAACTATAAAAAGGGAAAAGGAGAATCTATATGGATAAGTTTTTTAAGATTTCGGAACGTGGTTCCAGTGTAAAGATGGAAATCATAGGTGGTCTGACTACATTTTTTGCAATGGCTTACATTGTGTTTGTCAATCCAAACCAGGTTGCCGGTGAGGGCGCAAATGGATGGCTTGCAGGTGCGGCGGCAGAAGCGGGAATTGATGTGTCGGCACAGCTTGGACAGATTTGGAACTCTGTATTTATTGCCTCCATACTGGCTGCGGTTGTGGGTACGCTGTTAATGGCATTTCTTGCTGATATGCCTTTTGCCCAGGCATGTGGTATGGGATTAAATGCATTTTTCTGTACCAGCTTTGTGGCGGCGTCTGTATTCGGCGGGGTAGATGTAATTGAGGGTTATCACGCAGGTATGGTAATTATTTTCGTATCCGGTCTTGTATTTCTTGTATTATCTGTCACCGGAGCAAGAGAATATATTGCCAAAGCCATGCCTGAGTGCTTAAAGAAGGCAATTCCGGCAGGGATTGGTTTGTTTATTGCCATGATTGGTCTGAAAAATGCAGGTCTTATTCAGGCAAACCAGTATACCTTTGTACAGTTTGTGGATATTCATGGTGGTGAGTGGGCAACCGTTGCTCCGGCTATTGTCGCATTTATCGGTCTGCTGATTATTGCAGTTTTAGAGAAATACAAGGTTAAAGGAAGCGTTATTATTTCAATTTTAGCCTCCACTGTATTGTATTATTTGTTTATGATGGAGGTTCCAAGCTTTGATTTAAGTGCAATCGGACAAACCTTTAAGGATTTTGGCGAGATTGGTATTGTTGGACTGTTTGACGGAAAGGCATGGAGTGACGCCTTTGTGGGAGCACCGGTTGGAGGTGTGTTTAATGCAGTGATGTTAATTATTACCTTCTGTCTTGTGGACATGTTTGATACCATTGGAACCCTGTACGGAACTGCGTCCCAGGCGGGTATGCTGGATGAAAATGGTGACCCGGTTAACGTCAATAAGTCAATGCTTTGTGACTCCATTGCAACGGTAGCAGGTGCGGCGCTTGGTACTTCTACCTGTACCACCTTTGTAGAGTCCTCCTCCGGTGTGGCTGCCGGTGCAAGAACCGGACTTGCCAGTGTTGTAACCGCAATCTGTTTTGCACTCTGCCTGTTCTTAAGTCCCCTTGCCAGCATCATCCCAAGTGCGGCAACAGCTCCGGCATTAATTTATGTTGGTGTATTGATGATGAAGAGCTTTGCACAGGTTGATATGGATGACATTACCTCTGCGGTTCCGGCATTTTTGGCGCTTATTATGATGCCTCTTACCTATTCCATTGCAAATGGTATTGGTATTGGAGCCATAGCATATGTGATTATTTCATTATTTACCGGAAAGTATCAGAAGAAGGATGTTGTGATTACGATTATTGCAGCATTGTTTATATTGAAATTTATATTTGTTACGATGTAGATTTTATCCTGTAAAATATGGGGCTGTTGTACAAGAGGTTATCTGTGCACAGCTCCTTTTTTGATGGATTTATCATACTATAATATTCTGGTAAAAAAACAATTCTGTATTGAATCAGAGCTTTTCATAAAAATTGTGCTGAACGCATAGGTTATTGTAATAAAAATAGAAGATTAAGTGTTATGGAAATATATGTGGTAAAACCAGGAGATACACTCCAGAGCATTGCAGCACAGTATGATGTAACTGTTGCCCGGCTGGCGTATGATAATGAAATTGCAGGAGAAGAGCTGGTGGTTGGGCAGACGCTTATTATACTGCGGCCGGAGCTTGTCTATACCATTCAGAATGGAGATACCCTGCAGAGTATCGCAGAACAATTTCAGACCACAGTTTTACAGCTGGTGAGAAATAATTCGTATTTATTAAATGAAGATTTTCTGCTGCCTGGCAGACAGATTGTTATAGCGTATCAAGATACAGAGAACCTGGATATAGAGATTTTTGGGTATGCCTATGCCTTTATAATGGAAGCGGTATTGGAGGAATGCAGTCTCTATATCCAGGAGCTGCTTCCCTTTTCCTATGGCTATAATGAGGATGGCTCACTGATTCCAATGAATGATGAGAGGCTTTTGTCCATAGCAGAGCGCTTTGGAAACAGAAAGCGCATGGTAATCACGCCGTTAGACAGGTATGAACGGTTTAATAACCAGCTGGTGGTGAGACTTTTATCGGACGCTCAGATGCGGGATGTTTTGCTTGACAATATATTGCAGACCATGGGAGAGAAGGGGTATGAGGCACTGGATACTGATTTTGAATTTATTCCGGGGGAATACCGGGATTCCTATGTGGCATTTATTGCAGAGACAAGAAGGAGACTGAATGCCCAGGGATATCAGGTGAGTGTTGCAGTTCCTCCCAAGGTGTCAGATGACCAGCCGGGGCTTTTGTATGAGGGAATCGATTACCGGGCGATAGGGGAAGCGGCGGACAGCGTATTTCTGATGACCTATGAATGGGGCTATAAATACGGTCCGCCCATGGCAATTGCCCCAATCCCCAGCGTGCGGCGGGTACTGGATTATGCGGTCTCTGTAATTCCTCCGGAAAAAATAGACATGGGAATCCCAAATTACGCATATGACTGGCCGCTGCCCTATGAACAGGGAATCACGGAGGCGGAAACCATAGGGAATCTGCAGGCGGTAAGGCGGGCGGCATTTTACGGGGCGGAAATCCTGTATGATGAACAGTCCCAGGCACCGTATTTTTACTATACAAGGGAAGGCATTTCCCATGTGGTGTGGTTTGAGGATGTGCGGAGTATTCAGGCAAAGTACGATTTGATTGCAGAATACGGGTTCAAGGGGGCAGGATACTGGAACCTTATGCGGGAATTCCGGCAGAACTGGATGTATGTAAACCAGATTAATGGGGAATAATGGAGGTTATATCTCGTAAAATATATGAAAATCATCTATAATAGGGTTAAACATGGCATAGGGATATTTTTTTAGGAGAAGGGGAGAGAAGGTATGAATACACCGCAGACCGATGGAATGGAGGAAGAGCATCTGACAGAAGAGGCACATTTGACGCAAAAGGAGCATATTCAGGGCAAAAAAACCGGAAGGTTATGGTTTGCAGGCGGTATTGTTCTTGTCCTGGTTATCCTGCTGGTTGTTTTTCAAATGGTGATTGTACCCCGTATAGAGAAAAAGATAATAGAGCAGCAGATAGATGTCTACATGGAAGAGATTAAAAATGGATATCTGACAGAAATGGATTATGACATTCCGGTGGAGATTTACTCGGAAATGACTGCCGGCTGGAATCCGACGTTTCAGTCAATGGCGGATTATGTGCTGGGCGGAGAAGAGGCATTACAACAGGCATGGAAGGACATTATGAAATATATGGAGTATTCGGTAGACTCCATTGAAAAAGATGACAGCGGAAATTATATCATCAATATGACATTCACCAACCGAAACCTCGCCATGATTTTTTCGGAAACGGCAGAGGAGATAGAAGTTCAAAAGAAGGAATGGTTTTTGGATGCCCTGTCAGGAGATGTGAGGGAACGGTTTTGGAAATGCTTTCGGGAGAAACGGGATGCAATGGAGGAGACCGTTTCAAAAAGCATTTCGTTTCAGATTATAAAAGATGAAGAGGGAAACTGCTCGCTTGATACAGAGGACTTGGGTTTTGAGGTATTCGCAGCTATGGCAGGATTGGAGGATAAGTACACTGATATGCAGTGAAAGCCAGAAAAAGCAGGAATATTCAACAGAATATCCTGCTTTTACACGCTCAATATTTTTATTATGTGTTTAGGCTTAGTAAACCTTAGCCTCTTCCTCGCCATTCATTACCCGGAGAGCACCCTGGGCAAGGGCAAGCAGTTCGTCTTCACCCGGATATACAGTAAAGTCTGCAATGAAACCAAGCTTTGCCTTTAAAGCGTCAATGGTTTCTGCATTGTAAGCAATACCGCCTGTACAGATAATCTGGTCTACCTTGCCGTCAAGAACGGCAGCCATGGCTCCGGCATCCTTGGCAATCTGATAATGGAAAGCATCAATCAGGTTTGCAGCGTCCTGGTTGCCCTCTGCCTTCATCTTTACTAAATCACGCATGTCATTGGTTCCCATATAGCCGTTAAATCCGCCATTTCCGCAGATTTTCTTATAGATTTCTTTCTCTGTATATTTGCCGGAGTAACACAGCTTAATCAAGTCGCCAACCGGAACGGTACCGGCACGCTCTGGAGAAAATGCACCCTCGCCGTCTAAGATATTGTTGACATCAACAACCTTACCGTTTTTGTGGGCACCAACGGAAACGCCACCTCCCATATGGATTACGATTAAGCTTAACTCGCCATAGGATTTCCCAATTTCCTTGGCATAGCGCTTTGCAACTGCTTTCTGGTTCAAAGCGTGGAAGATACTTCTTCTTGGAAGCTCCGGCATACCGGAATATCTTGCAACCGGCTCTAACTCGTCCACTACAACAGGGTCTACGATATAGGATGGAACTCCCACGGAATCTCCGATTTCCTTTGCAAGAATACCGCCGAGATTGGAAGCATGCTGTCCCTGTTTGCCAATCCTTAAGTCTTCCAGCAAATCATCGGTTACTGCATAAGTGCCGCCTGGGATTGGCTTTAACAATCCGCCACGTCCCACTACAACATCAAGTGTCTTAATATCAAAGTTCTTTTCTTTTAAAACGTTTAAGATAACCTCTTTGCGGAAATCCTTCTGGTCGATAATAGAAGCGTATTTGGCAATTTCCTCGGTAGGATGTCTCAAAGTCTCTTCAAATATCTGCTTTTCATCTTCATATACACCAATCTTGGTAGAGGTTGAACCCGGATTGATGATTAAAATTGTGTAAGCCATGTAACTGTCCTCCTAATTTATTTATTCATTGCTTCAGCAACAATGGCACCGACAGCAATGGAATTAACCTTTGTCTCAAAATCATCAGAACGTGAGGTCAAGATAACAGGTGCCTTTGTGCCGGTTAAAATGTTACCATTCGTAACCTTTGCATTATGTACTAATGCTTTATATGTGATATTACCGGCATGGATGTCAGGGAACAATAAGATATCTGCATCACCGACAATCTTACGGCCTGTGGCACCCTTGTGTCTTGCAGCTTCTGCATCGATTGCAAGGTCATAAGAAAGAGGACCGTCCACGATACATCCGGTGATTTTGCCTTCCTCGTTCATTTTTGTAAGCTCAGCGGCATCAACAGTAACAGGCATTTTCGGATTGACTACCTCAACAGCGGCAAGAGGTGCTACCTTAGGACATTCAATTCCACAGGCATGTGCAATTTCAACCGTATTGCGGATGATGTTTGCCTTGGTCTCCAAATCCGGATAAGGAATAAATGCCACATCACTTAAGAATAATAAGCCGTCATGCCCCTCGATATCAAAAATGCATACATGGGATAAGGTCTTATCAGTACGAAGTCCAACCTCCTTATCCAGCACACTCTTTAAGAAGCCTTTGGTATCGATTAATCCCTTCATATACATGTCTGCTTTGCCGTCATGAACCAGCTTGACAGCGGTTAAAGCTGCCTCGTAAGGCTCCTCTACGTTGATGATTTCATAACCGGATAAATCCATGTTGATGGTAGCAGCGACTTCTTTGATTTTTGCCTCGTCACCGACTAAAATTGCGTCCGCAATTCCTCTCTTTTTGGCTTCTGCCACAGCCTCTAAAACGGCATCATCCTGTGCTACAGCTACAGCTACCTTTTTGGTCTTGCAGGCTGTAACTCTTGCAAGTAAATCGTCAAAAGTTTTTGTCATTTTCGTACACCTCGTTTAATTAATTTTCTTGAGGAAAGTATGATATGCCATACTTTCCTTATTAATATCAAATCAGGTTCTATAGTATCACTTGAACACTTTTTGGTCAAGTTTATCCCCATATTTTTTACAGCCCCAATATCTTGTACAGATATATGTATAGGGTAATAGAAATTGTGAAAAATCAGGCTTCGACCTCTTTTCATTTTATGTGATATATGCTATACTATTTCCAAATAATGCATACTTATGTCCAGTGGGTTGAATCTGCAGGAGAAGATATGACCGGAAGGATTAAGTAAGGATTACCAGATGACGATATAACTTTTAAGTATAGATGGGATTATATATGAGGTGATGGGAATGAACGCGAAGAACAGATTAATTGAAAAATTATTAAAAGCAGCGAAAAAACATAAGATACTGACGTATCCGGTGCTGGCACTTGTGGCAGTAATCAGTATATTTGGATACTTTTTTGACTGGAGTACCGGAGCCGGTAAGAGGGTGGTAGCCATCATTATGGTGCTGGTAATGCTGGTATCCCAGTCTTATTTCCTGACCTCATCTGCAACAGAGGTAACGGATACAGAGGAGTCTGTGCGGACACAACAGGAGCTGCAGGAGCAGAATACAGAGAAGAAGGATACTGCGGATAACAGTGCAGTTGAACCGGAGGAGAAAACGACAGAATTGTCAACTGAGCAGAAGAATGGGGAGGATATCGTTTCATCAGAGGAGGACACTGGTGGGAGTGAGCCGGCGGATGAAGCTCTGACAACAGAGGCTGGTTCAAGTGAAGAGGTGCCGGTATCTGTTACGGAGGAGAGTCCGGAGCGGGTGACTGCAGATGATTCCGTCCGCTTTATATTTCTTACATCCACGAACACAGGGACTACAGTGGAGGTTCTGGCGGGATATGCAGACAAGAATGCAGATGACGCTACCTATACCATTAACAGTAATAGTGTCAATACAGCGAACAGTGGGCTTGCTGTTTATGAGGAGGATGGATATTATTCCTGCTCCGGCTGGTATACAGATGCAGCCTGCACAGTAAAGGTTCCGGATGACGGCTTTGATAAGCTTACTCCGAATGTGGGTAACAGTATCGTATTATATTCTTCCCGTACCTTGAATAAATACAGAGTTACCATTGATACACAGGGTGGAACCTTTGAAAGGGTAGATGGAGCAACCCAGAATGGGGTGTATTATGATGTTAATGTGGATGAAGGTGCCGGAACCTTCCAGATTGTAAATCCTACAAGAGAGGGATATGAGATTAAAGGGGCAGCTGTAAAAAATGGTAATGCCAAAGTGGAAACATCCGGAGATTTGACCATAATTAATGTCACCTTAAATGGCGGCAGCTTTGAACAGACAGTTACATTGGAATGGGAAGGTGAAAAGTATCCCGTTACCTATGCAAAATCAGACAAGAGTGATGCAGAGACCGTTATAAGAGAGGTACAGTTTGATGGAGAAAGCGGCAGGGATATTCTGGAGCTCTCAGAGAATATTGATGTTGAGCATAAAACAGGATATACTTTTACAGCATGGAAAATTAATGGCCAGTCGTATGAACCGGGCAATCTGATAAAGAATTATACCGGTTTGCAGTCGTATCTCTATAATCATCAGGATGAGGTGCTGATTCCGGAAAATACATATACAGGTTTCAAGCTGGATACAACGGAAATTGCATACACGTTTATGGAGAAGGGTGAATCCTATACGGTACAGGGACAATATCTCAAAGGCGATGATGCTTTTGACAATGCAGAATATGAGCTTGTGAGTATAGAAGCAGACCGGACCTATACAGATGCTTCTGAGTTCCAGAATGATTATGGCATTGCAATAGCGGCAGGAACGGACGGTATTTCCGTGCAGACTCCGGGACCAAAACAGGTCAGGTCGGATATAAAAGTAAATGTTAAAGTAACAGATTTAAATGCAGATGAAAATGACAGAACAGATGCAGTTTACAGCTTTAAGATTTCTATCAGCAAAACGAATCTCGTTTTAAAATCGGATGGAATCGAAGAAAAGCTTACAAAGGTATATGATGGAACAACCGATTGTCCGGGAATTACCTCTGGCATGGAAATTCCGACAAACATACAGGGTGTCTATGTAGTGGTGGAAAGCGGTACATATGAGGATGCAAATGCCGGAGAACAGAAGAAAATTAAGCTCAATCTGGCAAGCAGCAACAAATATGTATTTAAAGATGATGAGCTGCCAGCCGAGCTGCAGGGCATTGATAATACAAATACAGACAATTATTTTACCCTGATGTCTACGCCTGAGGTTTTGGGAGAAATTACCCGCAGACCGGTGTATATCCAGACTGCAGCGGATAAGGAGCAGGTTAAAACCGGTGAGCCGAATCCAAACTTTGAGGTAACAGTGAGAAAGGATATCGGAGGGGCAGATTCCAATTCCGGATTTATTAACGGGGATGGTGACAAACCAATAACCACTTATCTGGATATTTGTACCTCTATGAGCCTGTCAGAGGAGATTGGAAGAGATGACTATGCCCAGCTTGAGGCAGGAACGCCGAAAATCAGATACTATGTAATCTGTAAAGCAAAAGAAAGCTCTAACTATACATTTATGTGGAATACCGATAACAGTGATACTGGATACTTTGATGTAATTCTGGAAAGTCCGCGGGAAAACACAAATTATGAATATGTATATACAAAAGAGCCTGTGAATGGCTGGTATGGTTCCAATACACAGATTGTGCCGACAGGGGATTATGACCAGATTCGGATAAAGGGAAGTACCGGCTGGCAGTCCGGAATTACCCTGACGGATGATGATACAGAATTAATATTCCAGCTTGGGAATAGTACAACGGGAGCATTTACTGCGTATGAGACTGTAAAAGTAAAAGTAGATACAGAAGCACCGGTATTCTCCAGCTATGAAATTATAGACAGGGTAACCGGAACAACAGGAGATTTATATTTCCCATCTATGGGTGAAACAGTATCCTTTGGTAATTACTTTAACAGAATGGTGAATTTTAACATTAAATTCCAGGATACCCGCTCTACACCGGAGTATCTGTATTATAGCCTTTCCAGTAGTGCAAAAGATTCTGGTGGAAGCTGGACAGAGGTCAGGTTTGCAGGGCTTAATTCCAATACAGGTATAGCAACGGCAACCATTGAGATACCGGCAGCATTGGTAAACAGTGCGTTCTATATCCATTTTTATGCAGTGGATATGGCGGGAAATGAGAGCGGCTCCATGATATTGGGCAGAGATGGGGAATCCGGACCGAATGAATGGGCAATTGAGGATGGAGGACCGGTAATTACTGACTGGGTTGTGAAGTCCGGTCAATACAGTGAGATAACAGTTCAGAATGGCAGTGACGAATATTATTCAAACTGTGTAGCCAAAATATCAGCAGAGGATATGGTTTCCGGTATTTATGATATTGTATGGAATGTTAACGGTAAGGAAGTGACAGAGGGACCATTTCGATATACTAAGACTACCCAGAAGGATTTTGAATTGAAGATTAACCAGAAGGATTTTCCGGAGGATGACAGTGTTCCCGGCAGGTTTACGGTATCTGCGAAGGTGAGAAACAGTGCGGGTGTTTCCTCAGAGGTTACTGAGCCGTTTGTATTCCTTGTGGATGATGAGGTTCCGGTTGTCAGCATTACCAGTAATTATGATGTATATCAGCAGGAAGTAAAACTGGAATTCAATGCATATGATGAGCTGAGTGGTATTAAGTACATCAATGTGAAAAATCAAAACGGTGATGTGGTTCCGTTTAAGATTGAACGGGTAGCAGAAAATGAGAAAGGCTTTAAAACCTCTTACTGTTATGTGGAAATTTCGACAAAGGGTGATTATACCATTGAGGTTTCCGATAATGCCGGTAATGTCTTTACGGAAACGATAACGCTTGACAAGGTCTCAAAGGAGGTTCCGCCATGTCCGGAGGTTACTCTGCAATCGGAGGTAAATGCCAACGGATGGATTACTGACCAGGATGCAACGGTTGTTATTACGAATGTAACAGAGACCCTGATTGATAAAACCGCAGTGGTTACAAAATATCAGCTGTGGAAGGACGGTGAGGATTCCTCAGTCGTCACAGAGCTTTCAGAGAATGAGGCTTCCAGAGAGGTTCCGTTACAGGATGGCGTTTATAAGATGCGTGTCTGGAGTGAGAGTAAAACAGGTATATTGTGCCGGGAGGCAGAGGAGGATTCCCATGTTTACACCTTCAGTGTGGATAGGGAGAGACCGGATATTATAGTAGAATCAGCACAGTCCGGTGATAATTCCAATCCACAGGTTGTATTCCGGGTAAAGGACAGTGTCAGCGGAGTGGACGCCGATTCTATCCAGGTGCTCTGCAATGGAACACCGGTTTCAGTTGAGAGTAAGCCGGCGGCATACGATAATGAAAAAGTGACAGAATACCAGTGTAGCTTTGAGGCAGACAGCATTGCGGAATATACAATTCAGGCAAAGGATATTGCAGGAAATGAAGCAGAGGAAGAAGCTTTCACAAAAATGAGCATGCATTTGATGGCGGTGAAGGAGATTTTTGCAACATCGGCAAATGTCGGGGCAAGGGTATATACCGGAAGTGCAGATTCCATTGCCTCTGTGGAGATTTCTTATCATAAGGTTGGAGACAGGGACTATAATGAGGTTGTAGAGCTGAAGTCACCAATTTCAGGTGGATTGTCTGCTTCTGCTGTGCTTGGTGATTCCTCAGCCGGAACACTGCCATTGGAGCCGGAAACCTCTTATATATACAGAGTTACGGCAAAATCGTCATTGGGACAGAGCCTGGTAACATATGGATATTTTAAAACGCTGTCGGAAGATGACAAGACAGAAGCAAAGGTGACAGGAAGAGTTTATTATAACGATTCCGACCAGATTCCTGATAACGGACTGGTAACGGTGGGCTTGTTCTCGGGAGCTGAATGTGTTGCTGCCCAGCAGGCACAGGTTGGAATTGATTTTGAGTTTGATAATGTACCGAATGGCACATATAATCTGAAAGCAGATGACGGACTCCGGACACGGAGTGTGGGAGTTGTAGTTCAGGATGGAAGAAATGTGGATGTAACTCTTACAATGTCTTCTCTCAGCACGAATGTCCTGATAGACCCGGATGTGGAAGAACGATGGGGAGAGGATGTCTGGAAAAATGTATCTGTAGATGGTCTGGATGCTATCTTTGATGAAGCAGGACTGTATGGCAATTATAATGCAGATGATATGGAATGGATTGACAAAGGCGGCAATGTTACATTTGTTATGCATATTTCCATGAAAGAGGCGACACCAGGAGAATGGGCTTTCATTAATAACAAAAAGGTGGGAGCATGGCTGGATTTAACCATAGAGAAGATTTGGACGGACAGCAAGGGCAATGAAATAAAGAGCTTTCCGATACATAATCTTGAAAAACCGGTTACGGTCACCATTCCATTGGGTGATTTAGCGGATGAATCGGGACTGGATGTTATCCGGATACATGATAATCAGGCAAAAAGTGTATATGTGAAAATGGATGGTTCTAACTGTATTATTGAATCCAATCAGTTTTCAACCTACGCGGTGCTATATGATTCAAAAGAGCCGTCCTCTACGGAGGAGCCGTCCACGGAGAATCCGTCTACACAGGCACCGTCTACGGAGAAACCGTCCACACAAAGTCCATCTACACAGACTCCTGCCACAACGCAGACAAATACAAGTCAGACAGGAGGATTAAGTGGTGGCGATGGAGACGGAACCAATTCAGGAGGGGGCGCTTCAGGTGGCTCATCCGTTGGTTCTCTGCGAAGCTCCGGCTCGGCAAAAACCGGAGACGAAGCACCGGTTGCCGTAATGGGAACACTGATGCTGCTGGCATTGGGCGGATTCTTCGTACTGCGTAGAAAAGTAAAATAAAAAATGATATTTTAACAATTATTTCCTAAATAAAATACAGTTCCCTGCAAATACTATAACCAAGACATGAGAATGTCTTAAAAATATAGATTTGGAGGGAACTGTTATGTCAAGTAATTCTAGTAAGAAATCTGACGCAATGAACAAGTTCAAAATGGAGTGTGCATCTGAGGTAGGCGTTTCTTTAAAGAACGGTTACAACGGTGACTTAACTTCAAGAGAGAATGGTTCTGTTGGTGGACAGATGACAAAGAAGTTAGTTGAAGCTCAGATGAACCAGATGGCTGGTAAGTAATCCATTGGATTACAGAGCTTCATAAGGGAATAAAGGTCGTAATTTACTTTTTTCTGAAAAGGTAGATTACGGCCTTTTCCTGTTTGGACGCATATGGTAAAATCCCGTTGTGAATAGTTATAAAAAACACTAGACATTTTGGTATAACGCATGCTATAATTGACTGATTAGTGCAGACAGGAGACTGCGTAAGGCAGATAGATTCATATTATGAAACTGCAAAAGAATAAAATGATATATATAAGGAGGAATTGTTAAAAATGAGTTTAACAGTTGAAAATTTAGAGAAGAATATGGCAAAGCTTACCATTACGGTGCCGGCTGCTGATTTTGAGCAGGCGATGAAGGAGTCGTATAATAAGCAGAAGAGTAAAATTTCAGTGCCGGGTTTCCGTAAGGGAAAGGTACCTCAAGTATATTTAGAAAAAATGTATGGACCGGAGATGTTCTACGAAGACGCAGCAAATTCCTGCATGGAGAATTCTTATCCGGGTGCATTGGATGAATGTGAATTGGATGTTGTTTCCCGTCCGGAAATTGATATTACCCAGATGGAAAAGGGAAAGGATTTTATATATACGGCTACTGTGGCAGTTAAGCCGGAGGTTACATTAGGTGAATATAAGGGTGTTGAAATTGAAAAGGTTGATGTTGAGGTGACAGATGAGGATGTTCAGGCTGAGCTTTTGAATGTTCAGAAGCAGAATGCACGGAACATTCCTGTAGAGGACAGAGCTGCCAAGTTAGATGACGAGGTAATAATTGACTTTGAAGGATTTGTTGACGGAGAAGCCTTTGAAGGTGGTAAGGGAGAAAATTACCAGCTTACTTTGGGTTCCCATTCCTTCATCGATACATTTGAAGACCAGATTGTGGGTAAAACAGTGGGAGAAGAGTTTGATGTAAATGTTACCTTCCCGGAGGATTACCAGGCAGCAGACCTTGCAGGCAAGCCGGCAGTGTTTAAATGTAAGTTAAACGGTATCAAGGAGACAGAGCTTCCAGAGTTAGACGATGAGTTTGCATCCGAGGTTTCTGAGTTTGATACATTAGATGAATATAAAGCAGATTTAAAGGCAACACTTCAGGTGAAGAAGGAAAAGGCAGCCAAGAATACGAAGGAAGGTCTGGTAATTGATAAGATTATCGAGAATGCACAGATGGAGCTTCCTGAACCAATGATTGAGACACAGAAGGAACAGATGTTAGATGAATTTGCACAGCAGATAAGCTATCAGGGACTTTCCATTGAACAGTATTTCCAGTTTACCGGAATGACGAAAGAGAAATTCTTAGAGACAGCAACTCCGGAGGCAGAGAGAAGAATCAAGTCCCGTCTTGTATTAGAGGCAATTGCAAAGGCAGAAGATATTCAGGTATCAGAAGAGGAATTAAATGAAGAATTAAAGAAGATGGCTGAAATGTATCAGATGGATTTAGAGCAGTTAACTGATTTAGTTGGCGATTCAGAGAAGGATGCGATTAAACAGGATATTGCTGTTCAGAAAGCAGTTGACCTTGTTGCAGAGGCAGCAGTAGAAAAATAAAATGTGGTTTGGCGGTCAGGGATAGGAAGACCGCCTTTCCTATCGAGCTGAATTTGGCAGTATATTTGTATGAAGGAGGATTTTGTATGAGTTTAGTACCTTATGTCGTTGAGCAGACGAGCCGCGGAGAACGTTCCTATGATATTTATTCCAGATTATTGAAGGACAGAATTATTTTTCTTGGGGAAGAGGTAAATGATACAACAGCAAGTCTTGTTATTGCACAGCTTCTTTTCTTAGAGTCAGAGGACCCTTCAAAGGATATCCAGCTGTATATCAACAGTCCTGGAGGCTCTGTTTCAGCAGGCTTTGGTATCTTTGATACAATGAATTATATTAAATGTGATGTATCTACCATCTGCTGTGGAATGGCAGCAAGTATGGGTGCATTTTTACTGGCAGGCGGTGCTCCTGGAAAGCGTATGGCGCTTCCGAATGCTGAGGTAATGATTCATCAGCCTATGGGTGGAATGCCGAGCGGAAGTCAGGCAAGCGATATGCAGATTACAACAGAGCATATTTTAAATACAAAAAGAAAGATTAACGAGATTTTGGCAAAAGAGTGTGGAAAGCCGGTGGAGGTTCTTGAGAGGGATACCGACAGAGATAACTGGCTCAGCGCACAGGAAGCGTTGGAATACGGTCTCATTGATTCCGTAATCACAAATCGCGAATAAATTAAGTAAAAAAGAAAACGAGGTGTAGCCATGGCAGGTCGCGGAGATGACAGAAAACCACTACGTTGTTCATTTTGTAACAAGACACAGGACCAGGTAAGAAAGCTGATTGCCGGGCAGAATGTGTATATCTGTGATGAATGTATCGAGGTTTGTTCTGAAATTATCGAGGATGAATTAGAAGATTTTGACGAATCCACCGATATTAATTTATTGAAACCGAAAGAGATTAAAGAGTTTCTTGACCAATATGTAATTGGTCAGGAGGAAGCAAAAAAGGTATTGTCTGTTGCAGTGTATAACCACTATAAGAGAATACTTTCCGATAAGGACTTTGATGTAGAACTTCAAAAGAGTAACATTATTATGGTGGGACCTACCGGTTCCGGTAAAACCTATCTTGCCCAGACATTAGCAAAGCTTTTAAATGTGCCGTTTGCGATTGCAGATGCCACAGCCCTTACAGAAGCCGGATATGTGGGTGAGGATGTGGAGAACATTCTGTTAAAGATTATTCAGGCGGCGGACTATGATGTAGAACGTGCACAGCATGGTATCATTTATATTGATGAGATTGATAAAATTACCAAGAAGTCTGAGAACGTATCCATTACCAGGGATGTATCCGGAGAGGGTGTGCAGCAGGCACTTCTTAAAATTATTGAGGGCACGGTAGCCTCTGTTCCGCCACAGGGCGGAAGAAAGCATCCGCACCAGGAGTTTATTCAGATTGATACAAGTAATATTCTGTTTATTTGCGGCGGTGCATTTGACGGACTGGAAAAGGTGATAGAGAACCGTATCGGTAAAAAATCCATTGGCTTTGGTGCAGAGCTTGCTGAAAAAACAGATGAAAATGTTGGTGAACTCCTGAAAAAGGTAACACCGGCTGACTTTGTGAAATATGGTTTGATTCCGGAGTTTATAGGCCGTGTACCTGTAGCAGTAACACTGGATTTGCTGGATACGGATGCATTGGTCCGTATATTAACAGAACCAAAGAGTGCGATTTGCAAGCAGTATAAGAAATTATTTGAACTGGATGGTGTGGAATTAGAGTTTGAGGACGGTGCACTGGAGGCCATTGCAAGAGAGGCAATGGAGCGTAAGACCGGTGCAAGAGGACTTCGCTCCATCATTGAGAAGGTAGTGATGGATTTGATGTATGAGGTTCCATCCAATGAAGAGATTTCAAGATGTGTTATTACAAAAGAAGCAGTTGAAGGAACTGGTGAGCCGGAGATTGTATATTCCGAGTCACCAAGACCGAGGAAGTCTTTTGTTAAGCGTCATCCAAAGAAAAATAATGGTGAAATCGCATAACAGGCGGGAATATGAAATGAAAAAAGGGACTTGTGGCAGGCTGCAGGTTCCTTTGTTGTTACCAGGTATATGAGAAAAATGTCCGGTGAACCGTTTTTGAGTTGCCAGGCATATGAGAAAATGGTTCAGTGAACCATTTTTGAGTTAAATGGAGGATAAAGAAATGGAGCAGTATACCCCAGAAGAAAATCAGAGACTGGTGCCGATGCTGGTGCTTTATGATATGGTTATTATGCCGGGTTCCAGTGTTCATTTTGACATACAGAGGATAAGTTCCATTCATGCAGTGAATGTGGCGCTGGAACAGAACCAGGATTTGTTTGTTGTCATGGCAAAAACCTCAAAGGTAGAAGACAAGATTGCATTTGAGCAGTTAAACCGGGTTGGCACACTGGTATCGGTGCGCCAGGTATTAAAGCTGCCAAAGGGAAATATGCGGGTTTTGTTTGAGGGAAAACAAAGGGCAGAGTTAAGGAAGGTAGCGGATAACGGAGCTTATTATAATGCGGAGGTTACAGAATTATATAGTAATGCGGGTGGGATGACGGAGCTGGAACAGGAAGCAAGAATCCGGAGCATACAATCTGTGCTGAAACGCTGTGAAAGCAGTAAAATTTTACCAAATACCCTGACCTACGATACCCTTATAAAAGTAGAGGATTTGGAGCTGCTGATAGATTTGGCGACGGAAGCCGTTCCGATGAAAATGAAGGAGAAGCAGCAGATATTAGAGGAGCTGGATATTGCAGCCAGGACAGAACTGCTTCTGACTGCTTTAATCAACGAAATTGACATCAGCGGAATACGGGCTGAGCTTGGAGAAAAGCTGAAGGACTGTGTGAATAAAAACCAGCGTGAATATGTTCTCCGGGAACAGCTGAAGGTTATCCGGGAAGAACTGGGAGAGGGAGAGAACACAGAGGATGAAAGCGACCAGTACCAGCAGCGTTTAAAGGAGGTAAATCCGCCTGAAGAGGTGCGGGAAAAGCTGGAAAAGGAGATTAAGCGGTTCAAAAGTCTTTCCTATGCGTCTTCAGAGAGTGCGGTAATCCGCAATTATATTGAGACTCTGCTGGAGTATCCGTGGAACAGGGAAGGGAAGGACAACCAGGACTTAAAGAGCGCCATACGGCAGCTGGAAAAGGACCATTACGGTCTTTCCAAGATTAAGGAGAGAATTATAGATTATCTTGCAGTGCGGAATTTAAGCGGAAGAAAGGATGCGCCGATTCTCTGTCTTGTAGGTCCTCCGGGCACAGGAAAAACCTCTGTGGCAAAATCCATTGCCACAGCGCTTCACAAGGAATATGGAAGGATTGCATTGGGAGGCATCCGGGATGAGGCGGAGATAAGAGGACATCGGAAAACCTATATTGGAGCCATGCCGGGACGTATTGTGACAGCCATTACCAAGACCGGGGTTAATAATCCGCTGCTTTTGCTGGACGAGATTGACAAAACCAGCAGTGACTATAAGGGAGATACGGCTTCGGCTTTGCTGGAGGTGCTGGATGGTGAGCAGAATGTACATTTTCAGGACCATTATTTTGAAGTGCCTGTGGATTTATCAAATGTGCTGTTTATTGCCACCGCCAATGATGCATCCAATATTCCGGCGCCCCTTCGTGACCGTATGGAGATGATAGAGGTTAACAGCTATACAGAAAATGAGAAGTTCCACATTGCAAAGCTTTATCTTGTAAAAAAACAGCTGGAGAAAAACGGGCTTACGGCGAGACAGTTTAAGCTAACGGATGATGCGATTTATAAGCTTATCCGGAATTATACAAGAGAAGCGGGTGTGCGTAATTTAGAGCGGTTGATTGGACAGCTGATGCAAAAAGCCGCCAGGGGAATCCTGACGGAGGAGTTTAAGTCCTTACGGGTGACACCGAAGAAGCTTCCGGAGCTGCTGGGAGTGGAGAAGTATACAGAGGACAGCCGGAATTATGAGGATAAGGTAGGGGTTGTCACCGGACTTGCATGGACAAGGGTTGGCGGAGATACCTTAAATGTTGAGGTGAATCTGCTGGATGGCAAGGGCGGACTGACATTAACCGGTAATCTTGGGGATGTGATGAAGGAATCTGCACAGATAGCGCTGTCATTTGTCAGAACATTGCCGGAGATTAAGAAGCTGCCGGAGGAATATTTTGAAAAACATATTGTGCATGTCCATGTGCCGGAGGGGGCTACACCAAAGGATGGACCTTCTGCAGGAATTACCATGGCGCTTGCCATGTACTCGGCACTGACGAACCGTCCTGTGTCGGGAAGGCTTGCCATGACGGGAGAGGTGACCTTGAAGGGAAATGTCCTTCCGATAGGCGGGCTTAAGGAAAAACTGCTGGCGGCAAAAAATGCAGGCATGACAAAGGTGATTGTTCCTGTTGAAAACCGCAGAAATGTGGAGGAACTGGAACAGGAGATTACAGATGGTCTGGAAATCTGCTATGCATCCCATATGAGCGAAGTGATTGCAAATGGAATTGTAAAGCGTTCCTTTGCGCTAAAGCAGGGCAAATAAAGATTGGCAGATATCTGCTGTGAATGATAAATTATGTGAAGGAAGGTGAAGAAATATGGTTATAAAGAGTTCGGAGCTGGAAACCGTATGCGGTATTACAAGTAAGCTGCCGGAAAACCAGGGAGTGGAAATTGCCTTTGCCGGTAAATCAAATGTGGGAAAATCTTCGCTGATTAACGGCTTATTAAACCGGAAAGCGCTGGCAAGGACGTCATCCCAGCCGGGGAAAACCCAGACAATTAACTTTTATAGAATAAACAATGAATTTTATTTTGTGGATTTGCCGGGCTATGGATATGCTAAGGTATCTGCCTCGGAAAGAGAAAAATGGGGCAGGATGATAGAAAATTATCTGCACACCTCAAAAAATCTGGTATTGGTATTCCTGCTGGTGGATATCCGCCATGAACCGTCTGCAAATGACAAGATGATGTATGACTGGATTTTGCATAACGGGTTCACGCCGGTTATAATTGCCACGAAGCTGGATAAAATCAAGCGCTCCCAGCTGCAGAAGAATTTGAAAATTATCCGGACAAAGCTGGATATGTCCGGGGAGGGTATGATTTTTCCTTATTCGGCACTGTCAAAGCAGGGCAGGGATGAGATATTGGATTATATCGAAACGGTAATCCCTGCTTAATCCTGCCATACCTCTGTTATAAGATATTGATAGATTTCCTCACTTTTTTCCCGCCAGGAATCGCATATATGGATAGCCTGTTCCTGGGTGGGAACTGCGAGCTTGATTTCCAGAAGCGTCTGGTTGCGCTCCTTGATACTGCACTGGGCAATGTATTCGTTGTTCGATGGATAATAATCTGAGGTGATGGCAGACTCATTTCTAAGTTCAATTTTTTGTTCCTTCAGGTAGTTCAGAATATCCATTTTTATGGCATCGGATATTTTAAACTCAAATAATTCTACGGCTTCCTTTCCCTGCTCCGTAATTTCGTATAGAGAATGATTGCGCTCCGTAGTAGGCTTGATAAAATCATTTTCTATCAGTTCATTTAATGCAATCTGCAGATTAAAATAGTTGGTATAGCCTTTATCCAGAATGAACTGGGATATCTGGGAGCCGGTAAGGGGAAAATCAACCCGGTCTAATATATATAAAATCATTAACTTGTAGAGAACTAATCCTTCACTTGTCATACTTATCTCCATTTCCACATAATGCGCTGTAATCTATTTCTGGATGTGGGATTTTACAGCCTGACTGACAGCATTGGCAACCCGTGGGTCAAATGCTTCCGGCATTATAAAATCTTCATTCAGTTCTTCATCCGATACAAGACCTGCAATTGCTTCCGCAGCAGCCAGCTTCATTTCCTCCGTAATAATAGAAGCATGTCCCTCTAAAGCACCTTTAAAAATGCCAGGGAATGCTACCACGTTGTTCACCTGGTTCGGGAAGTCAGAGCGTCCGGTTCCTACAATGCGGGCTCCGGCAGCCTTTGCTGCATCCGGCATAATTTCAGGAGTTGGATTTGCCATGGCGAACAGGATAGAGTCCTTGTTCATGGAGCGTACCATGTCCTGGGAGACAATGCCGGGAGCGGAGACACCGACAAAAATATCAGCACCGGTTAATGCATCTGCCAGGGTTCCGGTTTTGTTTTCCAGATTGGTTACCTTCACCATTTCCTCCTGCATCCAGTTAAGACCTTCGTAATCCTTGTGAAGAATACCATTCCGGTCACACATGGTAACGTTTTTAAAGCCATAGGTAAGTAAAAGCTTTGTAATGGCTACACCGGCAGAACCAGCCCCGTTTACGACCACCTTGCAGGTCTCCTTTTTCTTGCCGGTAATGCGAAGACCGTTGATAATTCCGGAGAGAACAACGATGGCAGTGCCGTGCTGGTCATCATGGAATACCGGAATATCTAAAGCTTCATTTAAGCGGCGCTCAATTTCAAAACAACGGGGAGCGGAAATATCCTCCAGATTGATGCCTCCAAATGCCGGAGCAATACGGATGACGGTATCTACAATCTCATCGGTATCCTGTGTGTCCAGACAGATAGGAACGGCATTGACATCGCCGAAGGATTTAAATAAAACAGCCTTTCCCTCCATAACCGGCATGGCAGCAGCAGCGCCGATATTGCCCAGCCCTAATACGGCACTTCCATCAGATATGACGGCAACCGTGTTTCCCTTCTGGGTATACTTATATACGTCAGCAGGATTTTCTGCAATTTTTCTGCATGGCTCTGCAACACCCGGGGTATATGCCAGGGATAAATCCTCCCGGGATTTCACCTCGCACTTTGGCTCCGTGCTCATTTTACCAGCCCATTGCTCATGTAATTTTAATGATTTTTCATAAACGTCCATTTTTATCCACCTTTGCTTTATTATTTGTAGTGTGTTTGTGTAACTCAATCGGTATATAACCACATTATCTTTAATCTTACCATTTACCCTTTCTTTGTGCAAGATTCTTTCCGTAAAATTCATACCGGTTTTGAGAATACGCTTGTATTTTTTGCCAGTGTTTTACAAATATATGGAAACTTTAGGGTTTACTTTATTAAAAAGTATGTTATAATCGGAATAGTTATATATCTATATCTTTATTCAGATTTTACCCACTATAATAATTTATGATTGGAAGAAAAAGGAGATTTTATGAATTACGATGATATGACTTTGCAGGAATTAAAGGCTGCTGCAAAGGAATTGGGAATTAAGGGCGTAACTGCCATGAAAAAAAGTGAGCTGACAGAGCTTTTGAAGGCGGTGAAGGACCGTCAGAAGGAGACAGGAAAGAAAGATACGGCGGGCAAAGCTGCGGTAAGGGAAAAGGCAGAGAAGAAGATGCCGGTGAGAAAAGCAGCTGCCGTGAAGGAGGCAGAGCCCTTTAAGGAAAAGCCAGGGAACAGGCGGACAGATGAAATAGTAAAGGAGCAGCCCGTTAAAAAGGAAGCGGCACCTGTGGAGCACAGTCTTGACAGTGGCAAGGAAGCAAACGGTATTTTGGAGGTTATGTCGGATGGTTTTGGATTTATCCGGTGTGCAAATTATCTTCCGGGAGATAATGACATTTATGTATCTCCGGCACAGATAAAGCGCTTTAATCTTAAGACCGGTGATATTATTGTAGGAAACCAGAAGATAAAGACAGAGAAGGAGAAATTTGCGGCTCTTTTGTACATTAAAACCATCAATGGGTATACGGTAGAGGAAGCCATGAAGCGCAAAAACTTTGAAGATTTGACACCGGTTTTCCCGAATGAGAGGATAAAACTGGAAAATGAGAATGCAAGGGGCGTTTCCATGCGTATAATGGATTTGCTGTCACCGATTGGAAAGGGACAGAGAGGAATGATTGTAGCACCGCCAAAGGCGGGTAAGACAACCTTGCTGAAACAGATTGCCATCAGCATCAGCCGTACCTACCGGAATATGCATCTGATAGTGCTTCTGATTGACGAGCGCCCGGAGGAGGTTACAGATATCAGGGAGTCCATTGAGGGGCCAAATGTAGAGGTTATCTATTCAACCTTTGATGAGCTGCCGGAGCATCACAAGAGAGTTTCGGAAATGGTATTGGAGCGTGCAAAACGGCTGGTGGAGCACAAGGAGGATGTGGTTATCCTGTTAGATTCCATTACAAGACTGGCAAGGGCTTACAATCTGACCGTACCGCCAAGCGGCAGAACCTTAACCGGTGGGTTAGACCCGGCGGCACTTCATATGCCGAAGAAATTTTTTGGAGCAGCCAGAAACATGCGGGAGGGAGGCTCCCTGACTGTTCTTGCAACTGCGCTGGTGGAAACGGGCTCCAAGATGGATGATGTGGTGTTTGAGGAGTTTAAGGGAACCGGTAATATGGAGCTTGTGTTAGACCGGAAGCTTTCGGAAAAGCGGATTTTCCCTGCTATTGATATCGCAAAATCGGGAACCCGGCGGGATGATTTGCTGTTGTCAAAGCTGGAACAGGAAGCAGTATATGCCATGCATAAGGAATTTTCCGGAAACCGCGGCGAGGAATCAGTGGAGGAAGTGCTGAAGCTGTTCCTGCGGACAAAAAATAACGCAGAGTTTCTGGATTTGATAAAGCGTTCCCTGCTGAGAAGATAATATAAGCAGGTCTGAACTGTAGCTTGGAAATTGATTTAATGGAATTTATTTTGAAAAATACTTGCATAAAGAAATAGGTTATGGTAAACTGTAGAAGTTGTTTAGGCGGGTTGGAATCTGCCAATAATTTTAGAGAGGTGCAAAGGAATGAAAGAAGGAATTCATCCAAATTATTATCAGGCAAAAGTAGTTTGTAACTGCGGTAACGAGTTTGTAACTGGTTCAACCAAGGAAGAAATTCACGTAGAGATTTGCTCTAAGTGCCATTCTTTCTATACCGGTCAGCAGAAGGCTGCACAGGCTCGCGGTCGTATTGATAAATTCAACCGTAAGTACGGAGTTAATCAGGCTAATTAGTAACGTTTTAAGGTTGAGATTGTATAATCTCAACCTTCTTTCGTTTTGGAGGTTTTTATATGGAAGAACGATTACCAAAGGGAACCCTCGGTGGACAGGCGGTTATTGAGGGCGTAATGATGAAAGGAAGGGACAGCTATTCGGTAGCGGTCAGAAAACCAGATAAAAAAATCGAAGTCAAATTAGTAAAATATCAGTCATATGGCGATAAACATAAATTTGCAAAAATACCATTTATCCGCGGGATAGTTAACTTTACAGAATCCATGGTGGTGGGACTGAGAACCCTTAACTATTCCTCATCCTTTTACGAGGAGGATGAAGAGGAAACAAAAGCAGATAAGGTGCTTAAGGATATCTTTAAAGAAAAAGCAGAAAGCGTTATTATTGGGCTTACGTTTCTGGTATCTATTGTGATAGCGGTGGCGTTGTTTATGCTGCTGCCGGCGGGAATAGCAGAATTTATAGGGAAATGGGTGGAGAGCAGAATACTTTTATCTGTTATAGAAGGTGTTATACGGCTTGCCATTTTTCTCATCTATGTGGTGCTGATTTCCCAGATGGAGGATATCAAACGGGTATTTATGTACCATGGTGCAGAGCATAAAACCATAAACTGTTATGAGTCGGGAGATGAACTGACACCTGAGAATGTGGCGAAGCATTCCCGTTACCATAAACGCTGTGGCACCAGCTTTTTGTTTGTGGTTATGGTAATCAGTATTTTAGTATTTATGCTGATTACAGCAGAGCAGATGTGGCTGCGGTTTGTATTAAGGCTGCTTCTGATTCCGGTAATTGCAGGTATTTCCTATGAATTTATCCGGCTGGCGGGAAGAACCGATAATCCAATTATGAATGTACTCAGTAAACCGGGGATGTGGATTCAGAAATTAACAACGAAGGAACCGGCGGAGGAAATGATTCAGGTGGCTATTATTTCCGTAGAGTCTGTTTTATATGGTAAGCCTTATGTGGATGCGGTAAACCAGGCGCAGGGAATTGGTGTGAAAGCACCGGAGGAGGCTGCGGAGCCGGAAGAGGAACCGGAGGAAGAGCTGCCGGATTATGAAGCGGATATAGAAGAGAACCCGGAAGAGGATTTTGATTTGGAAGAGCTGGAAAGAAGTTTTTTTGAGGAATAGATGGGTATGACGATTCAGGAATTATTGGTTCTTGGAAAAGAAAAACTGGAAAGCAGCGGCAATGAATATGCGAAATATGAGCGCAAGGTATTGCTGGAAGAGGTGTTAGGGTATAATTATATGTATATGCTGATGCATGGTGACGAGGAGGTTTCTTCCGGAAAGGAGCAGGAATACCTTCAATTGCTGGAGAAAAGATGCAGTCACTATCCGCTTCAGTACCTGCTGGGATATGCACATTTTATGGATTATACCTTCTATGTAAACGAGTCGGTGCTGATTCCGAGAA
This sequence comes from uncultured Clostridium sp., assembly GCA_900544905.1. Lineage (GTDB taxonomy): Bacteria > Bacillota > Clostridia > Lachnospirales > Lachnospiraceae > CAG-590. The sequence goes on along the minus strand of UQXF01000003.1, from coordinate 29,426 downwards.
ATGATACGGAAATTTTGGTGGAGGCGGCAGACTCCCTGCTGAAAACACTGGCTGCAGAAGGACAGGAGAATGTGCCGGAGAGGGAAACACATGTTAAGCCCCTCCATGTGCTGGATTTATGCTGTGGTTCAGGCTGTATCGGCATTTCACTGAAGCTTTATCACGGAGACATTGATTTGACCTTGACGGATATTTCTGAGGATGCCCTGGAGGTTACAAGGAGAAATCTGGATAAATATGATGTGAAGGCAGAACTTGTTTGTGATAATCTGTTAGACGGAATAACGGAAAAAATGGACATGATAGTCAGCAATCCGCCGTATATTGAACACGGGGTAATCGATTCCCTGATGCCGGAGGTGAAGGAATATGAGCCGGTACTGGCTCTGGATGGCGGAGAAGACGGACTTGATTTTTACAGGAAAATTATAGCAGAAGCCCCCGGACATTTAGATGCCCAAGGCTGGGTGTTGTTTGAGATAGGATATAATCAGGGAGAGGCGGTATCCGGACTTATGAGGCAGGCAGGATTTAAGGATGTGGAAGTGAAGAAAGACTATGCGGAGCTTGACCGTGTGGTTTCGGGACATTTATAGCGTGAGCTTCACAATTATTTCATTAAAAAAGATAAAGAGAGGGATTATAGTATGTTTGACAAATTAGAGGATATATTAGCACGTTACGAGTCGGTGTTAGAGCAGTTAAGCGACCCGGATGTATTAAATGACCAGGATAAATATACTGCACTGATGAAGGAGCAGAGTGATTTGGCTCCGATTGCAGATAAATATAAGGAATATCTGGCTGCAAAGCAGGCAATCGAAGACAGCCTTGCTATGCTGGAGGAGGAAAAAGATGAGGAAATGCGTGAGCTTGCCAAGGAGGAATTAAATGATTCCAAGGAAGCGGTGGAGCGTATTGAACAGGAGCTTAAGATTCTTCTGCTTCCAAAAGACCCGAATGATGAGAAAAATGTAGTGGTAGAGCTTCGTGCAGGTGCCGGTGGAGACGAGTCGGCGTTATTTGCGGCAGAAGTATTCCGCATGTACCAGAAATATGCAGATAAAATGCACTGGAAGACAGAGCTAATCAGCTTAAATGAGAACGGAATTGGCGGTTTTAAGGAATGTTCCTTTATGATTAATGGTAAGGGTGCATTTTCCCGTTTGAAATACGAAAGCGGAGTACATCGTGTACAGCGTGTGCCGGAAACGGAGTCCGGTGGACGTATCCATACTTCTACCATGACAGTTGCCATTATGCCGGAGGCAGAGGAAGTGGATTTTGAACTGGATATGAACGACTGTAAGTTTGATGTGTTCCGTGCATCGGGAAACGGTGGACAGTGTGTCAATACAACGGATTCGGCAGTGCGTTTGACCCATATTCCGACGGGGATTGTTATTTCCTGCCAGGATGAGAAATCCCAGCTTAAGAATAAGGATAAGGCACTGAAGGTGCTTCGGGCAAAGCTTTACGATATGGAATTGCAGAAAGCCCATGATGCGGAGGCAGAGCTTCGTAAGAGCCAGGTAGGAACAGGAGACCGTTCCGAGAAAATCCGTACCTACAATTTCCCACAGGGACGTGTGACAGACCATAGAATCAAGCTTACACTTCATAAGCTGGACCAGGTGATGAACGGAGATTTGGATGAGATTATTGACAGTCTGACTGCGGCAGACCAGGCGGCGAAGCTGGCGAAGATGAATGAGGAGTAATAAAAACCGTTCATTTATACGGTTTTCAGAACTTGTAAGATAAATAAAAAATTGACAAAAAAGATAAAAAGACGGTTTTGATAGCTTGGCAGACCGTCTTTTTCATTTTTATTTTTTGATTCACTGTCATCCCCTTTTTTCTTGTTTGGATGTACTAACAGCAAGGTATAGGGTAATGTGATCTGATAGATAGTCCATTTTCATTAATTCCCTTTTATGAGCAACTGTGATATAATAATTTTATTATGTACGATGAAGGGGTAGCAGGTTTGGAAGAGGTAGATATTATTGAACAGGGTATAGCAGATATGAGTATTGATTTGCTGAAAATACTCTTGATAGATAAAACTACAAAAAAATATATCAGATGGGCGACCGACAATTATGCATCCTTGGGTAAGGATTATAGTGCTGGGGTAGAGATAAAGCCTGAGTTTATCACAGGGAATTATACGAATGTGATACAACCAAGAGTGGCGAAATCACAGACTGAGCAGATGAAAAGAACCCGAGACAAGGCTGAAGTGTTTACACCTTGTTGGATATGTAATGAACAGAACAATTTAGTCGATGATGCATGGTTTGGCAGGCAGAATGTGTTCAATACCAGTAGTGGTGATTCGTGGAGAGTTACAGATGGGGTAGTCGACTTTCCAAATGACAAGACATGGCAACAATATGTAGATGCTAGAAGATTGGAAATTAGTTGTGGAGAAGCACCTTATCTTGTTAGCAGATATAATACAGTTACAGGTGAGTCGATACAGATAAAAGACAGAATAGGAATTCTTGATAGAAAAATGCGTATTGTTTCTGAGAATACGCAGACCGAGGAAGAATGGCTCAAATGGACAATCAGGGCATTTCAGAGTACATATGGCTACGATTATCAGGGCGATAATGTATTGTTGGCAAGAGAGAACCTGCTATTCACTTTTTCAGATTATATGGTGAGTAAGTTTGGAAAAGAGCCGACATTAGTTCAAATGAAGAAGATTGCCAATATAGTTGCATGGAATATCTGGCAGATGGATGGAATTACACTCACTACTCCATATAGTGAAGCAAGTCCATTGCACAGACAGATGACTATATTTGATTACATGGATGGAAATGTGGAAGAAGAAAAGATTCCTATGTTCAGTTTGATTAGGGATTGGAGAGCCGAAGAAACGATAGAGTTCAGGTCTTTGATGAATGAGGGGTACTGATATGGAGAAAGAGTTTAAGAATGCATTTGATTATAAGGTAATCTATGTTTTTGAAATTAATGATGAGAAGCATAAAGGTAAGGTAAAGATTGGAGATGCTACACTTCATACAACAAAAACGATTGAATGTCTTGCTCCAAATAGTAGAGAGCTAAATCAAGCAGCATTAGATAGAATCAAGGCATATACAAATACTGCTGGAGTAACGCCTAAGTTGCTTCATACTGAGTTAGCAGTTAGAACTGTAAAAGAAGGTGGACAAGTACAGCTTAAGGCATTTAGAGATTATGATGTCCATACGGTGTTGAAAAACTCAGGCATAAAAAATTCAACGATTGATGAAACCACAGGAAAAGAGTGGTTTGATATAGATTTGCAGACTGCTGAGAAAGCTATTTCAGCAGTTAAAAATAATGCATCAAATTTGAGCAATACGGAGGTCGTTTCTCATGCTCCAATTATATTTAGACCTGAACAGGAAGAGGCTATAAAGAGAACAATCAAACAGTTCAAGAAGTCCTATAGAATGCTTTGGAATGCAAAGATGCGTTTTGGTAAGACCATTTGTGCATTGGAAGTTGTAAGGCAAATGAATTTTCATAAAACCATTATTCTTACCCACAGACCTGTAGTTAATGAGGGTTGGTATGAAGATTTTACAAAGATATTCAGGGGTAGTTCTAATTTCATATATGGCTCAAAGGCTAATGGATATACAGTCGAGCAGTTGCTGAATACTGAGAAGAATTTTGTATATTTTGCTTCTGTTCAAGATTTGAGAGGTTCTTCTCAGGTTGGTGGTAAATTTGACAAGAATGACATTATATTCAAGACCGTTTGGGATTGCGTAATTGTGGATGAAGCTCATGAGGGAACGACAACTCTTTTAGGTGAAGATACTGTAAGGGCAGTATTAAAGGATGGAAACAATACAAAATTATTAGCGTTATCTGGTACACCATTTAATATCCTAGATGGCTATGAGGAAGATGCCATATACACTTGGGATTATATTATGGAGCAAGAGTGTAAGTCAGAATGGGATAAGAACCACTTTGGTGATTCTAATCCTTATGAGGAGTTACCAGAGCTTCGTATATACACTTATGACCTTGGTCAGATTTTACACAATAGAGACTATATTGCATTTGAAGATAAGGCATTCAATTTCCATGAGTTTTTTAGAACGTGGACAGGTGATTATGAAATTGACCACGCCAATATGCCAGCGTATGCCAAGGTGGGTGATTTTGTCCATGAGTTTGATGTGCTAAGTTTTTTGAATATGCTAACAAACCCAGACGACAAGAGTATGTACCCATATTCTACTGAAGAGTATCGTAATTTGTTTAAGCATACACTTTGGATAGTGCCAGGGGTAAAAGAAGCCAGAGCCTTGAAGAAGTTGATGATAGAGCGTACTTTGTTTGGTAATGGTATGTTTGATATTGTAAATGTTGCTGGCAATGGTGATGAGGAAGAAAAACCAGAAGAAGCATTAAGCAAGGTAAAGACTGCAATAAAAAATGCAGGAGAAGATAATTATACAATAACCTTATCTTGTGGCAAACTTACAACGGGAGTAACTGTTCGAGAATGGACAGGGGTATTCATGTTAGCTGGTTCATTTTCAACATCTGCTGCAAATTATCTTCAGACAATTTTTAGGGTTCAGTCACCATGTAATATAAATGGTAAGATAAAAGATGTAAGTTATGTATTTGATTTTGCTCCCGATAGAACTTTAAAAATGGTATCAGAAGCAGTTTCAATATCAGCAAAGGCTGGTAAACGTAATTCAGAGGATAAGCGAGTGCTGGGTAAGTTTCTGAATTATTGTCCTGTGATAGCCATAGAAGGTTCAGAAATGAAGGAATATAGTGCTAATAGGCTATTACAACAGTTAAAACGAGCTTACGCTGATAAGGTTGTTAGAAATGGTTTTGATGATAGCAATTTGTATAGTGATGAGTTGTTCATGCTGGATGATGTGGATATCCAGAAGTTCGACGAATTGAAAGGAATCATTGGTACATCAAAGGCAGCACCGAAAGCAAATGATATAATTGTTAATGAACAGGGGCTTACAAAGGAAGAATATGAGGAAACTGAAAAGTTGAAGAAGAGGCCTAAGAAAGAGCTTTCTCCAGAGGAGAAGGCAAGGCTTGAAGAACTTAGGCAGTTGAAGAAGTTGCGTAACGATGCTATATCCATTCTCAGAGGTATCTCTATAAGAATGCCATTGCTTATTTATGGTGCAGAAATCCCTTACGAGGAAGAGATTACTTTGGATAAATTTGTAGACATGGTTGATGATTCATCTTGGGAAGAGTTCATGCCAGATGGTGTAACCAAGGATAAGTTTAGGGAGTTTAAGAAGTATTATGATGAAGATGTATTTATAGCCGCAGGTCGAAGAATAAGAAATGTAGCAAAAGAAGCAGACACTTTAAGCCCTACTGAGCGTGTGCAGAAAATAGCTGGACTTTTCAAATATTTCAAGAACCCTGATAAGGAGACAGTCCTTACACCTTGGCGAGTGGTAAATATGCATATGAGTGATTGTCTTGGCGGTTGGGACTTCTATAGTGAAAGTCATAAGGATGACGAAATGCCTGATACACCGAGGTTTGTAGACCAAGGTGATGTTACGCAAGATGTATTTTTCAAGCGTGACACGAGAATATTGGAAATCAATTCAAAGACAGGTTTGTATCCTTTGTATGTTACTTATAGCGTGTTTAGGGCAAAGTGTCAGGGTATTGATGAGAAAGAGCTTATATTGAAAAAACAAAGAGATATCTGGTTTGAGACAGTAAGAGATAATATTTATGTTGTATGTAAAACGCCGATGGCAAAGACTATAACCAAGAGAACTTTGGTGGGATATTATTCTCAGAAGATTAATGCACATTACTTCGATGATTTAATAAATACGATGGCAAATAAGCCGCAGTTGTTCGTTGACAAGGTAACCAAGGAAAGTTATTGGAAGAAAGGAAATAAGACTATGCATTTTGATGCGATTGTAGGCAATCCGCCTTATATGCAAATGGATTCAGGAGCCCAAGCAAGTGCAAAACCAATATACAATAATTTTGTTGAGACAAGTAAGTCGATTTCACCTAATTATCTTTCGTTTATTATCCCTACAAGATGGTATGCAGGAGGAAAAGGGTTAGATGCATTTAGAGATAAAATGCTAGATGACAAGCATATTAGGACTTTAAATGATTGTTTAGCGCCTGAGTATATATTTCCAAATACAAATATTAGAGGGGGGGTGTGTTATTTCTTATGGGACTTAAAGTACAATAATATGTTAGATTTAGTGCATATAGTTACTAGCGATAAAGGAAATATTATAAGTGATGTTATGCGTCCATTGAAGGTTGAGGGTGCTGATGTATTTATTAGATTTAATGAGGCAATATTAATTATACAAAAAGTAAAATCTAAAATAGGAGAATCATTGGATACATGGATATCTCCTCGTAGACCATTTGGTATTGATAGTTCTTTTTCAAAGAGTGAGGAATTTAGTGGGATTAAGAATACAGAACATTGTGTTGAGTGTATAGGAAAAGGATTGCAATTAGGTTATATTAGGAAAGATAGTATTGAGACGCATATGGAATGGGTAGATACATGGAAAGTGTTCATGCCTAGAGCGAATAATATAGGTACTGAGTTGAATGATGATAATTTAAATACATTTATTGGAAAGCCAGGAATGGTATGTACTGAGGCATATATTGCAATTGGTGCAGATAAGAATTTGGATGAAATAAAATGTAGAAATTTATCCACTTATATGAGAACTAAATTTGCTAGATTCATGCATAGTTTAGCAAAAGCAAGTCAAGATGCAACTTCAAAAACATTTGTATTTGTTCCAGTGCTTGATTTTTCTAGAAGATGGTTGGATAAAGATTTGTATGAGTATTTTTCATTGTCTGATACAGAAGTAACATTTATAGAAAAAATGATAAAACCTATGGAGTAAATTTTATGTCATCAGTAACACAAAGAATTACAGAGATTAAGCAACCTACAGGTGGATATCTACCTTTATCAAAAATGAATATTGCAAAGATAGCAGATGGTAGAATCCTGAAGGATAGTGAAAATCTTCATCCAAGTGTTATTGGTATGGCTGTTGATTACTTATCAAGGTTTATGTCAGGTACACCTGTAAAAGAGGCATTTGCTATTTCTTTGAAGGGTGCAAAAATAGCTGAGAAGTTTGGCGTTACAGATTCTAGAGCGAAGTCATTTGTTTTATTGAGGCACATAAAGGGGGTAGATGATGATTCGATTATATGTGCCTGTAAATTGGTAACCTATGATGTATGGCTTCGTAATACAAGATATGCATTAGATTCATTAAGTGAAGCTGACACAGAACCGGATTCTAGCACGATTTCCAACATAAGAATTATGGTGGAAAGAAGTATTGAGTTTTTTGAAAAGTTTGGACCTGTGACAGTTGATGGTTTTACATTTGAGACTGCTGGCTACACGAAAACAGTTGATTTTGGCGATGGAGATTTCCTTACGGAGGATACATTATGGGACTTCAAGGTTCTAAGTAAAGCTCCGTCACCAAAGTATACACTTCAGATTCTCATGTATTGGATAATGGGACAACATTCTGAGAAAGACATATTTAAAGGGATTAACAGAGTGGGGATATTTAATCCCCGATTAAATGTTGTTTACACTGTAGAGGTGGCAGATATTGGTGAGGATATAATTAAGCAAATTGAAGATGTAGTCATATGTTATGGCAGTTGATTTGGTGTAGGAGAAATACGAAGGATGGATATAATTAATATACCGCAACCTTGTAATGAGGAAGTACAGAAGTATTTAGATTTATGGGATTCACTTGAAAACTATGTGCTACAGGAGAGTAGTCTGGATAAATTATTTAAGGTTGTGTTACCCAATAATACAGAGACAGAAGATATACTTATTAAAGCGAGTACACTGAATGATTTCTACAATACAAAAATCTTCTCAATATTTCCTGTTGCAAAGTATATTCAGTCGTTGAATATAGATGCGAGGTTAAGGTGTGGAGATTCTTCTTTAGTGGCAGAGATAGCTGATGTGGAAATAGCAGGAAAGAAAAAATGCTTTTATTCGTTTGCATCGAAGTATTGTTCACATCATAACCAAGATGAATTTCCAATATACGATAGTTATGTCGAGAAAGTATTGGTATATTTCAGAAAAAAGGATATGTTTGATAAGTTTAAGTTGGCTGATTTAAAAAATTATCCACGTTTCAAAGAGATATTACTCAGCTTTGCAGATTATTATGGTATAGCAGAATATGGGTTGAAAGATTTGGACAGATATCTCTGGCAGTTAGGTAAAGAATATTTCCCGAAAAGTTATTGAGATATTGGTAAACTTTCAGTAACAAATAATCCATATAATAGTATTGTTGAAGTGAACAATAATTATACTATAGATTTAGGCGTGGATGTTGAGTTCATGAACCAAATGGGGTATCGAATAATTAATCAGAATAACGTAATGCCACGAATAAAGCCTAATTGTTCTTCAAAGGTTACAGGTCATTTGTATATTGGACAAGTTGTAATGTTGTCTGATAAGTTAAAAAATGGATTGAAATAACTTGGAAGAATGATAAGGGAGATTTGTGTTCAGAGTGGGTACAGAATTGTAAGGTCTCGGAATTAAAATGATGAGGCATTGATAATAAGACATATATAAAGAGGCATATGCTTCGAGACTGTTTGTTTAAAGAGGTATATGTTCCGAGCCTAATATAAAGAGGTCATTGTTTCATGCAAGTGACCAGGCGGCGAAGCTGGCGAAGGTGAATGAGGAGTAATAAAGACAGATTTTTGGTGGACTGGAAAAATGAATAAGTGAGATAAGGAATGAGTTGTCCTATATCGGTTTAAGTGACTGATATAGGGCATTTTTTGCGTAGAGATATAGGTGGAGTTTGCAGGGGAGTGTGTGAAAAAATATAGAGTATCAACTGAAAAATTAGGAAGTGTTTGTAAAAAAGCAGAATAATGTATAACAGAAGGATTTTAATGAATAGAAAGTATTTAGAAATAGAACAAACGTTCTTGCGTTAAAATGATATATATGATATATTATATAAAGAACATAAGTTTGGAGGTGCGATGCATATGGGAAGGCTATTTGTAAATGATACAGAAATACAGGTACTGAAATTTGAAGAGGATGATTATATTTCGCTAACAGATATGGTAAGAAATATAGAGAACGGATATGTTTTAATAGAAAAGTGGTTAAGAAACAAAAATACAATCGAGTTTCTTGGTATCTGGGAGGAATTGTATAATGAACAGTTTGATTATGATGAATATTGTAACATTATGCAAGAGGCTGGATTAAATAGATTTGTAATGTCTGTAAAGCAGTGGGTAAAAAGAACCAATTCAAAAGGAATTATTGCAAAGGCTGGTCGATATGGTGGTACATATGCATATAAGGACATTGCGTTTGAGTTTGCAAGCTGGGTATCTCCTAAATTTAAATTGTATTTGATAAAGGAATTTGAAAGGTTAAAGGAAGAAGAACGTATACAACTTGGCTGGAATGCTAAAAGAGAATTAGCAAAGATTAATTATCATATACATACAGATGCAATAAAAGAAAATCTGATTCCTAAAGAATTAACAGTTCAGCAGACATCTGTTGTATATGCATCGGAAGCAGATGTGTTGAATATGGCGTTATTTGGAAAGACGGCAAAGCAATGGAGAGATGAAAATCCAGAAAAAAAGGGAAATATTAGGGATTATGCATCTATTAATGAGTTGATTTGCTTATCCAATATGGAGAATATTAATGCTGTATTAATTCGTGACGGAATTCCACAAAAAGAAAGGTTAGTGAAATTAAATAAAATTGCGATACATCAAATGATGGTTTTGGAGGAACAAAAGGAGCATTCGTATTTGAAATAATTTTAATTCCCCCGAATTCGGGGGAATTAAAATTAAAGATATAAGGACAAAATATATAAAGTTGTTTATCCATTTATTGCAAAATGACAGGCTTTGCACTATAATCATTTTGTGCTTTGTGTAAAGCATACAGATAAAATAGAATGCTACAAAATAACATAAAGCACTCTATGACAAAGAACAAGAGAGGCAGTATATATGAAAGCATGGGAGAAAAATATACGAAAAGTAGTACCATATACACCGGGGGAGCAGCCGAAGGAAAAGGATGTCATCAAGTTGAACACCAATGAGAATCCGTATCCGCCTTCTCCGAAGGTGATGGCGGCAAAGCAGGAGCTGGACCGCCTGCGTTTTTATCCGGACCCGGAGGCAAAGGATTTGGTAGAAGCGATAGCCCGGTATCATGGTCTTAACCGGAACCAGGTGTTTGCAGGGGTCGGCTCGGATGATGTGCTTGCCATGTCGTTTTTGACATTTTTTAATTCCGATAAACCAATCCTGTTCCCGGATATTACATACAGCTTCTATGATGTATGGGCGGACTTGTTCCGTATTCCATATGAGACGAAGGCACTGGATGACAATTTCTGTCTTGTGGCAGAGGATTATTATGGGGAGAACGGAGGAGTGGTTTTTCCGAATCCAAACGCACCCACCGGACTGGCAGTGGAGCTTTCCTTTATCAGGGATGTGTTAGATTCCAACCGGGATGTGGTTGTAATTGTAGATGAGGCATATATAGATTTTGGCGGCGAATCGGCATTAGCTTTACTAAAGGATTATGATAATCTTTTGGTAGTGCGTACATTTTCCAAGTCCCGTTCCATGGCTGGATTGCGAATCGGATATGCCATGGGTAATGAAGCTTTGATTAAGGCATTAAATGATGTGAAATTCAGCTTTAATTCCTATACAATGAATTATCCTTCTATTGTGATGGGTACTGCCAGCATGAAGGATGATGTCTATTTTAGAGAGACAGTGGAAAAGGTAGTGGCAACCAGGGAGTGGTTTGAAAAAGAGCTTACCAGGCTGGGCTTTACCTATCCGAAATCAAGCTCTAATTTTGTGTTTGCAAGCCATAAAACAATTCCTGCAAGGGAAATCTTTGAAAAAGCAAAAGAACAGAAAATATATGTCCGCTATTTTGATAAGCCAAGAATTAATAATTATCTCCGTATTTCCATTGGAACAGATGAGGAGATGAGAACCTTTGTAAAATTTTTGGAAAGGCTTGTGTGATATAGCATTTCCTGTGCCTTTTACTTTTGTTAGAAGTATATGGAAAACCCTGCTTGACTATAAGTGTCGAATTCGATATGATATGGGAGAACTCATACATGCCGGATTCGGCACTTGTTCTATTTCAGGTACATATCGTACCACTATTATCCTATTCTGATTAAATGTGTAGATTTTTCTTTCCATCATGTTTATATATTCCTGACGGAAGGATATGTAGTTTGCCCGGTACTCAGTATAAACAGCAAACAAAAGGAGAAACATCGTATGAATTATCAGGAATTTTTAACGTATATAAAGGATAATCTTCCGGAATATGTCAGACGTTTCCGGTATATAAGCCGGAATGCTGATTTGGAGCCGGAGGATTTGAGTGGGGAAGAAGACAGCCGGACGGATAAGTTTGAGGCGGAGCTTCATAAGGTTATAAAGAACAATGGCATTGTATTGGATGGAATTACACTCCGGAGGGAGGGAGAGCCCATTAGTCCCAATATGTATTTAAATTCTTATTTTGAAAGCTATCAGATGGGGAAGCCCATGGCAGTCATTATGGAAGAGTTAACCGCCAGATATCAGAAATTAATGGAAGAAAGCAACATTGAGATAGCGGATGTTTATGATTTCAAATCTGTAAAAAATGATATTGTGCTGCGTTTGGTTAATTATGATAGAAACCGGGAGATGTTAAAAGGCTGTCCCCATAAGAAATTTTTGGACCTTGCAATTACATTTCGCTATATTGTAAACAGAGACCAGACGGGAATAGCCAGCTCCCTGATTTCCAAAGAAGAATTTGAACTTTGGGGGATTGATATGGAGGATTTGTATCAGATTGCCCTTTTCAATACCATGAGAGAGTTTCCGTGGCATATGGATTCTCTGGCAAAGGTGATTGTGGACTGCATCCGGAGACGGATGCCGGAGGAGGCTTCCGGAGAACTGGAGGAAGAGCTGGCAGCTCTGGAACGGACAGAGAATGGGGTAAATATGTTTGTATTATCCAATGACTCCGGCATTAACGGAGCGTCCAGTATTTTGTATGATTCTGTTATCAGCAATTTTGCAAGGGTACAGGAATGCAATGTCTTTATACTTCCCTCCAGTGTACATGAGGTAATGCTGGTGCCGGAAACTGCAGAGACCGGAGCGGAGTTTTTGGAGGGGCTGGTGAGAGAGGCGAACCAGAGTGCGGTAGGACTGATTGATTTACTGTCAGACCATATTTATTATTACGACAGAGAGAAGGACCAGATATTTATTTACGGACAGAATTAAATGGATAAAAGTTGACAAAATCTGTATCATGTCCTAAAATAAAAACAAGTGAATAAAGATTCACAATTGTGGGGGATACGTATGAATAATAATTTTGTTAACAGAAAAGACCGGATTATTGCTTCTGCTATTGAAATTATCAGTGAAGCGGGTCTGGCTTCTCTTACTACGAAGAATCTTGCAATGAAAGAAAATATGTCGGAATCTCTGCTTTACAGATACTTTGGGGGTATTGAAGAGGTATTAGTGGAGGTGGTTGATACTTTTACTAAGTTTGACCGTAGTATGATAGCGACGGTAGAAGCAAAGGAGATTTCGCATTTTGAACGGGTTTTGGATATGTTGGGAACCCTGAGTACATATTATGATGGTTATTACGAAATGGCGGCTATTGTATTGAATTATGAGGAATTTCTGCATAATGTGAATACAAGGGAAGCAATTGCCGAATGTATTAAAATGCGGACAAATTTTGTCCGGAAGGAATTAAAGGCGGCAATGGATGAAGGGGAGATTATAGATGTTTTTACTTCCGAAGAACTTTCCAACCTTCTGCTGGGAAGCCTGAACCGGGATTTATTAAACCGGAGAATCCAAAATGACAGTAAATCACATTCGCAGGTGGCTATGGCTACCCTGAATAAGCTGGCGGGTTTGGTTCGTGTCAAAGGGGATTCATAAACCAGCGGCAGAGTAAGATGCAGAGAGATAATATGTACAAAGGATTTGGAGGATTCTATGAGAGTATTAATTGCGGATGATGATTTTGCAAACAGGAGATTTTTAGAGCAGATTTTTAACAGATATGGCGATGTGGTTGCGGTGGACAATGGTATGTCTGCAGTAGATGAGGCCATTAAAGGCATAGAGGAAAGACAGATATTTGATTTAATCTGTCTGGATATTATGATGACCAAGCTGGATGGATATAAAACATTAGAAGCGATTCGTGAAGCAGAGAAGAAATATGCTGTGCTGGAAGAAGAGCGGGCGAAGGTTATCATGATTAGCGCACTGGATGAGGTGGTTTTGGACAGTATCCAGGTATGTAGTGATTATAATGCATATATTTGTAAACCAATCATGCTGGACAAATTTGAAAAGTTATTGGAAAAAATGGGATTCCAGAAAAAACAGAATTAATACAGAGGGTAATTTTATGGATTTATTTGACTATATGCGGGAAGCAGATATGGAAAAAGAATCACCCTTAGCGAAGAGATTACGGCCAACAACCCTTGATGAGGTTGTTGGTCAAAAGCATATTATAGGGAAAGATAAGCTGCTCTACCGGGCAATTAAGGCGGATAAGCTGAGTTCTATCATTTTCTATGGCCCGCCGGGAACCGGTAAGACAACTTTAGCTATGGTGATTGCCAACACCACAAGCTCTGTTTTTACTTCTCTGAATGCGACTACCGCAGGAAAGAAGGATATGGAAGAGGTGGTTTTGAAGGCTAAGGACAATTATGGAATGTATCAGAAGAAAACGATATTGTTTGTGGATGAGATACACCGGTTTAATAAGGCACAGCAGGATTATCTGCTTCCCTTTGTGGAGGACGGGACGATTATTCTGATTGGAGCCACTACGGAAAATCCATATTTTGAGGTAAATGGAGCTTTGATTTCCAGGTCACATATCTTCCGGCTGGAATTGTTGGAGAAGGAAGATATCAAAACACTGATAAAACGGGCGGTATATGATACAGAAAAGGGAATGGGTGCCTATCATGCAGAAATTGATGAGGAGGCGCTGGATTTCCTGGCAGATATGAGCGAGGGAGACGCCAGAAGTGCACTGAATGCCGTTGAGCTGGGCGTTCTTACCACAGAGCCGGGAGCGGATGGAAGGATTCACATCACACTTCCCGTGGCAGAGGAATGCATTCAGCGAAGAGCAGTGAAATATGATAAGGATGGCGACAACCATTACGATACAATTTCTGCTTTTATTAAGAGTATGCGGGGCTCTGACCCGGATGCGGCGGTTTATTATCTTGCAAAAATGTTAGAGGCTGGAGAAAGTGTAACGTTTATTGCCAGACGGATTATGATATGCGCGTGTGAGGATGTGGGGATAGCCGACCCCCAGGCGATACAGGTCGCAGTGGCATGTGCCCAGGCAGTGGAGAGAATCGGAATGCCGGAGGCGCAGCTGGTGCTTGCAAATGCAGCATTGTATGTGGCAGGAGCTCCAAAATCCAATGCGGTGACAAATGCAATTTTTGACGCCCTTGCAACAGTCAAAAACCAGAGGACAGGCTCTGTTCCCCCACATCTCCGGGATACGCATTATAAAGGAGCTAAGGAACTGGGACATACAGGGTATCTTTATCCACATGACTATCCCGGTAATTTTGTGAAACAGCAGTATCTGCCGGATGCCATTAAGGATGCAAGATTCTATCATCCTACAGAGAACGGATATGAGAAGCAGGTGAGAGAACGGCTGCAGGATTTATATGGGGAGGCGTATTAGACGGTTATGAAGAGAGTAAGGCAGATTGTGGCATGGCTCACAATCATTGTAATTATCGGTTTGATTATCGGTACCGTTATCTGTGCTGTAACAGGCAGTAAATATTTTTATGGAATGCTGTTCCTGGCATTGGCAGTACCGATAGTATTATGGGTATTTATGTGGTTTACACATTTGATTCATGGGGATTCTGAGGTGATACCAAAGGAAGATTTAGAAAAACTGGAAGAGGAAAAATAAAGGATACAAAAGGGGAACGGAGCCGGCGAACCGGCTCCGTAAATAGGGGAGGATAAAGTATTATCGGATTCCCTAAGCTTAGAGAATCGTTTTCACGAAATTAACCGCTGCCAGCTCATATCTGCCACCGGCTGATTTCGTGATATTTTAATTATGTCCCGTTTTAACACTTTTATACATGTAACTTGAAAAAAAGATTATGCTTTGCTATAATCTAGCTTGTTATATACGAGATGTATAACGCAGAATTCATTATTTTTTGTAAAAGGATGGTAAAAACAAATGAGTTTATTAAAAGACTGGCGCGAATATGCATATGGACAAATGGATGACAGAACTCCTCAGGGAAGACAGTTCTGGTTGAATTATTTTGGAGTAGAACAGGGAATCTATAAGCAGCTGCTATCAAATCCGGATGAGGTTGTGAAGGGTACTGTAAAGGAACTGGCGGAAAAATATGACACTACAGTCCAGCTTATGACAGGATTTTTAGACGGTATTGATGACAGCTTAAAGACACCAAATAATATGGAAGAATTAGAAGAGGATACAGAGGTTTCTCTGGATTTTGATTTGGAGACCTTATACAGAAATATGGTGGGCTGTGATGCAAACTGGCTCTATGAGTTAGAGGAGTGGAATAACCTTATACCAGAGGATAGAAGAAAAGAGCTCTACAAGATTGAAAAGAGCTCCAGAACCGTTGTAAAACCGCCTAAGATTGGAAGAAATGACCCATGTCCTTGCGGAAGCGGGCGTAAATATAAGCAATGCTGCGGCAGGAACTAGCCAAGCCGGAGCAGAAGTAAAAGGATAGATAAAAAGACACTGAAAATGAGGGAAAGTATGAGTAAAATAAGAACCAGATTTGCACCAAGCCCAACAGGAAGAATGCATGTGGGAAATTTGAGAACGGCATTATATGCCTATTTGGTGGCAAAGCATGAAAATGGAGATTTTATATTAAGAATAGAGGATACGGACCAGGAGAGATACCAGGAAGGTGCAGTGGATATTATTTACCGCACCATGAAGGGAACGGGCTTGATTCATGACGAGGGTCCGGACAAGGATGGAGGCGTTGGTCCCTATGTGCAGAGTGAACGGCAGGAGCAGGGAATCTACCTTCAGTATGCAAAGGAGCTGATTGATAAGGGAGAGGCGTATTATTGTTTTTGTGACAAGGAGCGTCTTGATAACCTGCAGGAAGAGGTTGTGGATGGAAAATCTGTCCGCAGATATGATAAGCATTGTCTTCATCTGAGCAAGGAAGAGGTAGAAGCAAAGCTGGCGTCAGGGATTCCCTATGTTATTCGCCAGAATGTTCCGCTGGAGGGTGAAACCAGCTTTGAGGATGAGCTTTATGGAACGATAACGGTACCGAACCAGGAATTGGATGATATGATTCTGATTAAATCAGATGGATATCCAACCTATAATTTTGCAAATGTGGTGGATGACCATTTGATGGGCATCACACATGTGGTAAGGGGACAGGAGTATTTATCTTCCTCACCCAAATATAACCGCCTATATCAGGCGTTTGGATGGGAGGTTCCCGCATATATCCATTGTCCCACCATTACCAATGAGGAGCACCAGAAGCTGTCCAAGAGAAGTGGACATTCCTCCTATGAGGATTTGCTGGAGCAGGGCTTTGTAACAGAGGCAATTGTCAATTTTGTTGCCCTTCTTGGCTGGAGCCCGGAGGATAATCGGGAAATTTTCTCACTGGATGAGCTTGTTAAGGTGTTTGATTACCATCATATTTCCAAATCCCCGGCTGTATTTGATATGGTAAAGCTGCGCTGGATGAATGGAGAATACATTAAAAAGATGGATTTTGATAAATTTAAGGAAATGGCGCTTCCATATGTGAAGGAAGTCATTACGAGGGATGTCAAAATTGATGAGATATTAGAACTTGTCAAGACACGTATTGAGGTTTTTCCGGATATCAGGGAGCATATTGACTTCTTTGAGGAGCTTCCGGATTATGATATAGCGCTGTATACCCATAAAAAGATGAAGACCAACAGTGAAAATTCCCTGGAAATCCTGCGGGAAGAATATGAGCTTTTAAAGAATGTGGACGACTGGTCTGTGGACACTCTTCATGACACATTGATGGAGTATATAGCCAAAAAAGAGATTAAAAACGGAACCGGATTATGGCCGGTGCGTACCGCTGTGTCAGGAAAGCAGATGACACCGGGCGGAGCCTTTGAGATTATGGATATTCTTGGAAAAGAAGAGTCCTTGAGGCGTATTGAAATAGGAATTCATAAATTAGAGAAAGCAAGCTGATTAGCAGACGAAAGGAGAAGGAATGCCGGATTTTAACGAGGGACAGATGGCTGCAATTCATCATGTGAATGGTCCGATGCTGGCATTGGCGGGTCCTGGCTCTGGGAAAACAACTGCGATGGTGTACCGCATAAAATATTTAATTGAAGAGGCTGGCGTTCCATCCTCACGGATTCTGGTAATTACCTTTACAAGAGCCAGTGCAAGAGAGATGGAGGAGCGGTTTCGCAAAATCATGAAAGGTTCTGAATGTCACTGTACATTTGGAACCTTTCATTCCATATTCTTTTCTATTTTGAAAATGGCATATGGTTATAATGCAGGTAATATTTTGCGGGAGGATGAAAAATATGCGATGATTCGCGATATCATCCGTGAGAAAAATCTGGAGTATGAAGATGAGGAAGAGCTGGTTACCGCAGTAATCAGGGAAATAGGACTGATGAAGGGTGATATGATTTCTTTAGAGCACTTTTATTCTGCATGTGCAGGTGATGAGGTGTTCCGGGATATCTGCAGGGAATATGAAGCGAAGGTTACTTCCATGGGGAAACTGGATTTTGATGACATGATGGTATACTGCTATGAACTGTTAAAGGAAAGGGAGGATATCCTTAAAAATCTTCAGAAACGCTATTCCTATATTCTGGTGGATGAATTTCAGGATATTAATAAAATTCAGTATGAGATTACAAAATTGCTGGCAGCGCCATCCAATAACCTGTTTATTGTGGGAGATGACGACCAGAGTATTTATGGGTTCCGGGGAGCCAGACCGGAGATTATGCTGCATTTTAAAGAGGATTATCCCGATGCGGTGGAAACCTTGTTTGATATGAATTACCGCTGCAGTCGTAATATTACGGAGGGGGCTGTCCGGGTAATTGCCAACAACCAAATCCGCTTTGACAAGAAAATTGTAAGCAGCAGGGATTATCAGGAGCCAATCCATATACATCATATGCAGAGCCTGGCAGAGGAAAACAGCCATGTCATAAAAAGCATTCAAAAATATGGACAGGATGGAATTCCTTATTCAGAAATGGCGGTGATATTGCGGACCAATGTACAGGCGCGCAGTATTGTGAATAAGCTGATGGAATATAATATTCCTTTTCAGGTTCGCGACAGAGTGCCCTGTATATATGACCATTTTACGGTAAAGACCATATTGGATTATATCCGTGCGGCTATGGGAATAAGGGAAAGGGCATTGTTTTTGCGGATTCTCAATAAGCCAAACCGCTATCTGTCAAGAGAGCTTTTGACGGAGCCGGTGGTGAGCTTCCAGGAGCTTAAGAAAATGGCAGATGGAAAAGAATGGGCGATTGGCAATATTGACCAGCTTGAGTATGAATTGAAGATTCTTGCGGGGTTAAAGCCCTTTGCGGCGGTGAACTTTATCAGGAAGGCGATAGGGTATGACGGATATCTGACAGATTATGCAAAATACCGGCATTTAAATGCGGATGATTTGCTGGGAACACTGGATGAGCTGCAGGAGCTGGCGAAGCAATATAAAACCTTTGGAGATTGGTTTGAGGGGATTGACAGATACCGGGAAGACCTGGAACAGCATATGAAGAAAAATGCAAGGGAAAAGCGCAGCGGCGTGACAGTAACTACAATGCACAGTGCCAAGGGGTTGGAATTCGACAGCGTTTTTCTGCTGGAGGCAAATGAGGGCATGACGCCGTATAAAAAGGCTGTAAAACCGGAGGAGCTTGAAGAGGAACGCCGGATGTTCTATGTGGCGATGACGAGAGCGAAAAATCATTTGCATATCTATGAGGTGAAGGAGTATTACAACAAAGAGTTGGAGCCTTCCAGATTTTTGAATGAAGTATTATCTTAAAAGCCGGTTTAAATTTACCACTCCGGCACCCTGCATGTTGTAGGGAAGAAATGGAACGGTATAAGCAGCGTCCATCAGCCGGATTTTGGTCTGGTCATTGGTAAGATACGGATATTTCTGTAACAGAAGCGCACAGGTGCCGCTGATAAAAGGGACAGACATGGAAGTTCCGTTTTTGACGCTGTATCCGCCACCGGGCTTTGTACTTAGAATATGCAGACCGGGTGCCACCAGCTCCGGCTTGGTAATGTACGGAAGCAGCGGTCCGGCAGAAGAGAAATGCCTGCCGTCATAGGAGCCAACCGTGATTACCTTTTTACAGCTTCCGGGTGAGGTTATGGAATCCGGGGAGGGTCCCTTGTTGCCGGCGGAACAGCAGACCGTGAGACCTGCTTCCCATAATTTGGACACCCATAAATTTAACCGGTTTTTTTCCTGCTTTAGCTCGGAGCTGCTGCCCCCTACTGATATATTGACAATACGGATATCGTATTGCTCGTGGTAATCAAGCAGCCATTTTATGCTCTCGATAAAGGTATCTGTATACCCATTTCCGTGCCGGTCCAAAACCTTCAGACCAACTAAATTCACTTCAGGCGCAATTCCGGTGCGGGTGGAGGCAATAATGCCTGCCACATGGGTGCCGTGGGTATAGTCATCATATGGAATTTTTTTGTGATATACAAAGTCTTTAAAAGCAAGTATCCGGTGCGTGTTCATGTCAGGGTGGGGAGCCAGACCGGAATCTAAGATGGCAACGGTTATATTTTTTCCTGTAATCCCTGTTTTATGAAATGAACCTGCTCCGGATACAATAGCTGGAATTTTAGGAGAAGCAGACAATCTTAAACACCTCAGCTCTTTACAAAAACATATTTTGAGATTATAGTAATAGTATATGTGAAATTTTAAAAATGGGTTATCACTGTTTTAGAGAACCTTTTGTCTATGTACCGATGGGATTTTGAGGAGAGTATCATGTTAAAGAGAACTATCAGAATGGAATTGGATTCCCTGTTGAATGAGCTGAAAATGAATCTGGCAAATAATTATAAGGATTTGGCACATGATGCGTTAAAAAAGCTGCATACTACTCTGGACGAGTACCATGAGAATGGGAAGCTGAAGGACAAAGATTACAATAAATATAAGCAGATAGCGGATGATTATACTGCACGGATGGCAGATTATCATCACTGACAGGAGGAAAATGTGAAAATATGGAATAAAATGACTGCCCTGATGGTAGTAGTTTTTCTGGCATTTGGGTTAAGCGGATGCGCCACAGGCAGCAGTTCAAGGGGATTTAAGGAGGAGGATAAAATATCAGTTGTCACCACCATTTATCCCATGTATGATTTTGTGAAAAATATAGCTGGCGACAGAGCGGAGGTAATCAATCTGGTGCCGGCAGGAATGGAGCCCCATGATTTTGAACTGTCTACGGGAGATATGCAGCTGATGGAACAGGCAGAGCTTTTTATCTACAATGGGGCAGGAATGGAGCATTTTGTGGACAAGACCTTAAAGAGCCTGGGCAATGAAAAGCTTGTTGTTGTGGAGGCGGCAAAAGAGATTGATACATTTCAGTCTGAGGATGGGGAAACGGACCCCCATACATGGTTAAGTGTGGAAAATGCAATGGCAGAGGCGCTGGCGATTAAGGAAGCCCTTGTAAAAATGGACGGGGAAAATGCTGCCTATTATGAGGCAAATTATGAGGCATACAGGGAAAAACTTGAGAAGCTTGATACCAGATACCGTGAGGAATTAACGGGTCTTTCGGGGGATACCATTGTAGTGGCACATGAGGCATTTGGCTATTTATGCCAGGAATATGGACTAAAGCAGGAGGCGGTAGAGGGGCTGACTGCTGATTCCGAACCGGACTCGGCGAGAATGAAGGAAATCATTGATTTTTGTAAAGAAGAGGAAATCAAGGTTATTTTCTTTGAAGAACTGGTCAGTCCCAAAGTAGCCAATACCATTGCTTCTGAAATTGGTGCAGAGACCATGGTATTGAATCCTATTGAGGGATTGACAGCGGAGCAGGAAGAGGAAGGACTGGATTATATCGGTTTAATGGAAGAGAACCTGGAGGCACTTAAGAAGGCGTTAGAATAAGAGCTGCTGTAAGGATACAGAAAAGCTGAGAAAATAAGGGGAATGCATATGACATTAGATATTGTTGCGCTGGCAGTCAATGCCGTAATCAGTATTGCAGTTCCGGTTGTGATACTGATTGGAATGCTGGTAAAAAATACAAAAGAGAGAATATCGCTGCTGCTGTTATTTATAGCAGGAGCTATCACCTATATGGCAATGGAATGGGGAGTAAAGGAGCATGGTCTGGCATGGCTGTTTAACCATACGGATTTTGCAGAGTTTATGGATTCCCATTATATTCCCTATTTGCTGGTAGTGGCTGTTGCGGGTGCAGTGCTGGCATGTGTTCCCATAACGGGAATTGTGGCTTTTACCATGAAAAAAAAGCTGTCCTTTTCTATGGCAGTTGTTTTGGGTCTGAGCTATACCATGGCAGAATCTGTTATGCTGGTGGGATATCGGAGTATTAATACAATTGTGGAGCTGGTGAAAGGAACGGATATGGAGTTAAATTCTACTACGGCAGAATTATTTCTCTCCGGATATGAGCGGATATTGATGTCGGTGATTCAGATTGCTGTTTTCGTTGTTCTGGCTTATTTTATAGAGCGCAATATGACATTGCAGGGAAATCTGATTGCAGTATTTTGTCAGACCATGGCTGCCTTTCTGCCTGGATTTTTTATTGCCTTTTCCCTTACAGACTATTATGAGGTGTACGACAGGTCGGTGGCGCTTACATTGACTTATATTGTACTGACAGCTGCCGCAATATGCGGCGGGGTGGTTTTATACACCTTTCGTTATGCTTTCCGGGACAGGTCAAAATAAATTGCAGATTGTACAGAAAAAAGTTCATGGATTCAGGGAAAATAGCTTGAAATCCATGGAAAGAAATGGTACATTACTGTTCGAGCGGTATTCGTAAGAAACTGCATCGAATGATAGGTGTTGTCACAGCAAATCAACCGGTGGCTGAATGGCCGGGAGAATAAAGGGGTGATAACATGAAAATAGGTTTTATTGGTGCCGGTAAGGCGGGATGCAGCCTGGGAAAGTATTTTGCTTCAAGGAGTTCGCAGGCGGATGTCCGGATAACCGGTTATTACAGTATAATTTCAGAAGAAACCAGATGGGCAGCGCAGTTTACAGCTTCGGATTGTTTTCAGACCGCCGAGGAAGTGATTGCGGCAAGCGATACCATTGTCATATCGACTCCTGACGGAGCGGTAAAGAAAGTATGGGAAGCTTTAAATAAGGAAAATGTGAAGGGCAGAATTTTCTGCCATTTAAGTGGCTCCTTGTCATCCGATGTATTTTCAGGAATAGAAGAATTGGGAGGATATCCGATTTCTATTCATCCATTGTTTGCGTTCAGCGACAAAGAATCCGTGTATCAACAATTGAATCAGGTAAGCTTTACACTGGAAGGGCATCCGTATGCGGTGGCGCAGTGGAAGGATATACTTTCAGCCCTTGGCAATGCGTCCCTTGTAATTGATAAGGCGGTAAAGCCAAAGTATCATGCGGCAGCAAGTATCCTAAGCAACCATGTCATAGCGGTATTGGGAGCAGGATACCAGCTTTTAGAGGAATGTGGCTTTTCCGGGGAAGAGGCGAGAAGCTTTACCTCTGTACTGGTCAGGGATAATGTGGAGCATGCGATAAGGGAGGGCTGTGTTAAGGCATTAACCGGTCCCATTGAGCGTGCAGATGAGGAAACAGTCAGGAAGCATTTATCGGTGTTAAATCCCGGACAGAGGGAAATTTACCAGGCATGTGGCAGGCAGCTGCTTGCAATGGCAATGGAGAAAAATCCGGACAGGGCATATGACAATATTGAGGAATTGTTTTTTACAGGAGGGTACTATGAAAAATACAGTGTTAACATTTAAACAGGCAAAAGAAAAGGGCGAAAAGCTGTCTATGCTTACGGCATATGATTATTCAACTGCAAAGCTGATTGATGAGGCGGGAGTGAACTCCATCTTAATCGGCGATTCATTGGGAAATGTTATTCTGGGATATGAAGATACCATTTCCGTGACAATGGAGGATATGATTCATCATTGTGCAGCAGTGGCAAGAGGAGCAAAAAATGCGCTGATTGTTTGTGACATGCCTTTTATGAGTTACCAGACTTCCGTATATGATGCGGTGGTGAATGCGGGAAGGCTCATGAAGGAGGGCCGGGCACAGGCTGTGAAATTAGAGGGCGGAAAGGAAGTATGTCCTCAGGTAAAAGCCATTGTGGATGCCGGGATTCCGGTGTGCGGACATTTGGGATTAACGCCACAGTCCATAAATGCGTTTGGCGGATTTAAGGTGCAGGCAAAAACCGAGGCTGCTGCAAAGAAGCTGATTGAGGATGCAAAGGCACTGGAAGAAGCAGGGGCATTTGCGATGGTTCTGGAATGTGTGCCGGCAAAGATTGCAGAGCTGGTTACAGAGAAGGTTTCCGTGCCAACCATCGGCATCGGTGCGGGAAATGTATGCGATGGACAGGTTCTGGTATATCAGGATATGCTTGGAATGTTTAGTGATTTCACGCCAAAGTTTGTAAAGCGGTTTGCGGATATCGGAACCATAATGCGGGATGCATTTGCCGCTTATGACCGTGAGGTGAAGGCAGGAACTTTCCCGGAGGAAAAGCATGAATATACAGTTAGTGATGATGTGTTAGAGAAGCTTTATTAACAGGATATGAAAAGGAGAGCGCATATTATGAAAATTTCAGGTTCTATCAAGGAGACAAGAGCACAGGTAAAGGAGTGGAAAAAGCAGGGATTATCCGTTGCGTTAGTTCCCACTATGGGTTATCTTCATGAAGGGCATAGAAGTCTGATTGACCGTGCAAGGAAAGAAAATGACAAGGTGGTTGTCAGTATTTTTGTGAATCCCATGCAGTTTGGACCAAATGAGGATTTGGAGGCTTATCCAAGAGATTTGGAGAGGGATTCTAAGATTTGTGAGGATGGAGGCGTAGACTGGATTTTCCATCCGGAGGTGGAAGAGATGTACGGACCGGATTTTCATAGCTATGTGGATATGACTGTGCTGCCGGAAAAGCTCTGCGGAGCCAGCCGCCCGGTGCATTTTAAGGGTGTACAGACCGTTGTCAGCAAACTATTTCATATTGTACCGGCTGACCGGGCATATTTTGGACAAAAGGATGCACAGCAGCTTGCCATTATCCGCCGTATGGTAATTGACCTTAATTTTGACATTGAAATCATAGGCTGTCCGATTATCCGTGAAGAGGATGGTCTGGCGAAGAGTTCCCGTAATACCTATCTTTCCGGGGAGGAAAGAAAGCAGGCGGTTATTTTGAACCAGTCCCTGGAGGAGGCTATGAAGGCAATTGAGGCAGGAGAGAAGGATGCCCGGAAGGTAAAGGAGATTATTATAAATAAGCTAAACACCTGTCCTCTTGCTAAAATCGATTATGTAGAGGTGGTAAGCTTTGACAATATTCAGCCAATTGACAGGATTGAGGGTTCGGTATTAATTGCCATTGCAGTATATATCGGAACCACCAGACTGATTGACAACCGCATACTGATGTAAGAGGTTTACAACGGAAGGGAGAAAATTATGCTGATAAATATGCTAAAAGGAAAAATCCATCGTGCAACGGTGAAGCAGGCAGAGCTTCACTATGTGGGAAGTATTACCGTTGACCCGGTGCTGATGGAGGCTGCGGGAATTTTAGAGTATGAATATGTCCAGATTGTGGATGTGGAGAATGGAAACCGCTTTGAAACCTATACCATAGCCGGTGAACCGGACAGCGGCATGATTTGTTTAAATGGTGCTGCGGCAAGGCAGGTGGCAGTAGGTGACCATATTATTATTATGTCCTATGCCCAGATGACGCCGGAGGAGGCAAAGGAGCATAAGCCCCATGTGGTATTTGTGGATGATGAGAACCGGATTCGTCAGGTTTCCCGCTATGAGAAATACGGAGAACTGAGTCCGGAATTTTAAATCTTATATGTAATTGCGAAACTCTGCTTTTGAAAATAGGGAGTTTCGCAAATACATATTAAATCTTACATAATGAGGAGAAAAATTATGCTACAGGGAAAAACAGTTGTGCTTGGAGTGACCGGCTCCATTGCAGCTTACAAAATTGCAAATCTTGCCAGTATGCTGGTAAAGCTTCATGCCGATGTCAATGTGATTATGACGGAGAATGCTACAAATTTTATTAATCCGATTACCTTTGAGACGTTGACAAGCAACAAGTGCTTAGTGGATACCTTTGACCGTAATTTTCAGTACAATGTGGAGCATGTGGCGCTGGCAAAGCGGGCGGATTTGTTTATGGTGGCACCGGCGTCCGCCAATGTGATTGGAAAAATTGCCAATGGGATTGCGGATGATATGCTGACCACGACAATTATGGCATGCAAAGCACCAAAGCTGATTGCGCCAGCCATGAACACAAATATGTTTGAAAATCCAATTGTGCAGGATAATCTGGAGAAGCTGAAACAGTATGATTATGAAATTATCTCCCCGTCCACAGGGTATTTGGCATGCGGAGATACCGGAGCCGGTAAACTGCCGCCGGAAGAGGTGCTTCTGGATTACATCTTAAGGGAGCTGCACTATGAGAAGGATATGAAAGGAAAAAAGGTGCTTGTGACGGCGGGACCAACCCGTGAAGCAATTGACCCGGTACGTTTTTTGTCAAATCATTCCACCGGGAAGATGGGCTATGCCATTGCAAGATGTGCAATGGAGCGTGGAGCAGAGGTGACACTGGTTACAGGACAGACTTTCATTTCAAAGCCACCTTTTGTCAAGGTTGTTCCTGTGGTGAGTGCCAGGGATATGCTTGAGGCAGTGAAGGAGCATATGGAAGAGGCGGATTTTATCATCAAATCGGCAGCGGTGGCAGATTACACTCCGGAGACCGTGGCAGATGAAAAGATTAAGAAACAGGAGGAAGATATGTCGATTCCGCTTATCCGGACGACGGATATCTTAAAATATGTGGGAGAGCACAGGAAACCGCATCAGGTGGTCTGCGGCTTTGCCATGGAGACCAGGGATTTATTGGAAAATGCCGCAAAGAAATTAAGGGATAAAAATGCGGATATGATTGTGGCAAATAATCTGAAGGTGGCAGGCGCCGGATTTGGAACGGATACCAATGTGGTGACATTAATTAAAAGGGATGAAACCAGGGAGCTCCCGCTGCTGACAAAGGAAGAGGTTGCAAAGGTAATACTGGATGAGATGCTTGGCATGTGCCGGGAGGCGTAGAATATATAACAGGAGAAAAATCAAAAAACATGAAAAGAAAAGTATTGATTTTAGATATTGACGGAACATTGACAAACAGCAGAAAGGAAATCACACCTGAGACATTGGAAGCCCTGCTGGATATCCAGAGACAGGGACATACGGTTGTGATTGCATCCGGCAGACCTGTCCATGGAGTGAAGTGGATATCGGATATTTTACAGCTCAATAAGTTTGGCGGCTATGTACTTTGCTTTAACGGGGCAAGAATTATGGATGTGAAGACCGGGGAGATTGTGCACCAGCAGATATTTCCGGGGGAATGTATTGCACCGTTGTGGAAATATGCGAAGGAGCATGACATGGGGCTGGTAACCTATGAAGATGATACCGTGATTGCGGGAACCCGGATTGATGAACACATGCGGTTTGAGGCGGGGCTGAATCATATGGAGTTAAAGCAGGTAGAAGATTTTGTGTCCTATGTGGATTTTGATGTGAATAAATGTTTATTTACAGCTGATGTGGATGTGGCTCCCAAGCTGGAAAAGGAAATGGCATCAGAATACGAGGGAATCCTCAGTATATACCGTTCAGAACCATTTTTTATTGAGGCAATGCCGCCCGGGGTGGACAAAGCCGCATCCTTACAGCATTTATTTGCAAAGCTTGGCGTGGACAGGGCAGATACGGTGGCATGTGGGGATGGCTTTAATGATATTTCCATGATTCGGTATGCAGGTGTGGGTGTAGCCATGGCAAATGCCCAGGAAGCGGTAAAGGAGGCTGCGGATATGGTTACAAAATACACCAATGATGAGGACGGTCTGTTAGAGGTGATTGAAAAGTATTTCAGGTAGTCAGGATAGATTTGCAGAAAGATTTCGGAGAAATTAGTGATTGGTGTCAAAAAATGTAGAATTGAAGTTGATGTTCATGTAATTTAATGTAAATATAAAGATGAAAAATATTGATTTTTACACGAATGTATGCTATATTTCTATCACTATCTTTAAGGAGAGTGATTTCATGTACAGAAGAATTATGGGTTTTCTGGAAGCGTGGAAAGAAAGTGAACATCGTAAGCCTCTCATTTTGCAGGGAGCACGACAGGTTGGAAAGACATATTCTGTTCTGGAATTTGGGCGTACCCATTACGAAAATGTTGCATATTTTAATTTTGAGACAAATCCGAGACTGAATGAAACTTTCAGGGAAAACATCAGTCCGGACTATCTGATACCAATCTTATCCCATATTGCAGGACAGACTATTGTCAGAGAAAAGACGCTGATTGTTTTTGATGAAGTGCAGCTTTGTGAAAGGGCACTAACCTCGTTAAAATATTTTTGTGAGGATGCTCCGGATTATCATATTGTTGTGGCAGGCAGTCTGCTTGGCGTTGCTGTAAACAGGGCGGAATTTTCATTTCCGGTAGGAAAGGTGGAAATGAAAACCATGTATCCAATGGATATGGAAGAATTTATGATTGCGATGGGAGAGAAGAAGCTGGCAGAGCAGATTAAGAACTGTTTTGCCACAGATACGCCATTGCCGTCTGCCCTGCATGATACAGCAATGCAGCTTTATCGGCAGTATCTTGTTGTAGGCGGCATGCCGGAGTGTGTTATGCAGTTTGTTGAGACAAAGGATTATATTCTTGTCCGTCATACGCAGGACACCATTCTTGCAAGCTATCTGAACGATATGAGTAAATACAATAATCTGAATGAAATCAAGAAAACAAGGCTTACTTATGACAATATTACTGTTCAGCTTTCAAAAAAAAATACCCGGTTTCAGTATAAGCTGATTAAAAAAGGCGGACGGGCTTCCGAATTTGAAAATGCCATTGAATGGCTCTGCCTGTCAGGTATCGTATCGCAGGTTTACAGAGTGGAGCAGATTAAGAAGCCTCTTGAAAATTACCGGGATATCGATGCGTTTAAAATTTATGTATCAGATATGGGGCTTCTTAGTGCCAAGAAGGATTTAGCTGCCAATGATATTCTGTATATGGTAGAGGAAATCAATGACTTTAAGGGTGGTATGGCTGAAAATTATGTCAATGTACAGCTTGCCATTAATGGATATCACACATATTATTGGGAGTCGCCGCGGGGGGCAGAGATTGATTTTGTTATCCAGCGTGATGGTCATCTGATTCCTATTGAAGTCAAGTCAGCTGATAATATGAGGGCAAAAAGTCTGAGGGTTTATATGGAAACCTATAAGCCGGCCTATGCAATCAAGCTTTCTACAAAAAACTTTGGCTTTGAGGATGGGAAAAAGACGGTTCCCCTCTATGCTGCATTTTGTATTTGAGATATTTAAAATAATCAGGAATCGGTAAAGGAGGCTGCGGATATGGTGGTCAGAAAGCATTATTTCGTGAGTGGAAGGGTACAGGGAGTAGGCTTCCGCTACCGTGCATATTATATGGCAAATAATTTGGGGCTTACCGGTTATGCAGTTAACCTGGATGATGGAAGAGTGGAATTGGAGGTTCAGGGAGAAGCGTCTGCGGTAAGGGATTTTTTAGGGCATGTGGAGGAGGGAAGCTTTATCCACATTGACGGTATAGAATGTTATGATATGGAGGTTCAGGCTTCCGAGAGGACATTTTATATTGATTGAGCGATTAGAATATGCTATCCTTATATTATACAGGTAATAAGGAATAATATTTCATAATCTCTCGGAATCCTGAGTGATTATATCCAGCACAACTGGTAATGAACATTG
>UQXF01000002.1 GCA_900544905.1 uncultured Clostridium sp. | reverse complement strand
TATTCACAAATCTTATATCAGTTTTTTGAGTTTACACAAAACTTGAAACGGTCTCTTTACCTGGCACATTTTCATTGTGTCCAAAGCCGCCTTATGGGTCTCTGGTGTAACACCTGCACAGCAGGACGCATCTACTGTTACATTGATTTCCGGATAGGTGGCTTTAATAATCAAAGCGTTAGATACCACACAGATATCGGTGCACAGCCCGACTATTTCCACCTCTTCCAAATTATAATG
This sequence comes from uncultured Clostridium sp., assembly GCA_900544905.1. Lineage (GTDB taxonomy): Bacteria > Bacillota > Clostridia > Lachnospirales > Lachnospiraceae > CAG-590. Next base: position 77,742 of record UQXF01000002.1, on the reverse strand, counting down.
TTTCCAGTCCATATAGCCAAAGGTTGGCTTGTCAATATAAACCGCATCCGCTATCTCTAAACCATCTGCTATCCTCCAGCCCTCTGTTCCGGCAATACAGTGTTCCACTGGCAGATGCTTTCCCTCATTTGTATTCAAATAATCCTTTGTGTGTGTATCTCTTGTAAAAATAATTTCCCCATGGTTTTCCTGATAACTCTTAATCTTATCCTTTACCTTTCCAACAATCGCCTGCGCTTCCCGGGTGCCTAAAGAACCATCAATAAAATCATTCTGCATATCTACCACAATCAGGGTTTTCTTCATAACCATCCGCTCCTTTTTATCTAAGCTAAATATATTTCATACTATACCACAAATTTTCCGGTTCTGTCAGCATCTTCTTAACTATTCCTTTTCTTCCACTATCGTAACCTTTTCGCAATCAATTACAGTATATACATATGTCTCAATACTTTTCTGTAATTCACTATCTAATGTATTCCCTTCTTGTAAAGACACATTAACTACTATTTCTTTGTTCAGTAAATAATCATCATAAACTACCGGCTGAACGTTTACCTCTTTTATGGCCTCATATGTTTCCAGATTTTTCTCTATTGTGCTACAAATATACTCCCAATGCTTTTTATTTGTATCTGCATCATCCACATCTTTATTAAATTCAAACCCCTCTGCTTCATCTGATTTATTATCAGACTTATTCATGTTTACTATTGATACTAATACGATTGCCACAATGCATAATACAATAAACACTATTAAAATTATAACAAGTCTTTTTCTATTCTTCATCTTTTACCTACCAAATCTGCATACAGGAAAAATCACATTTTCCTGTAGAATATGCACATACTCCAGCATGAACAGCGCCTTAATATTTAGTCACATATTATCATTTTACATTAGCAATGTCAACCTTTATTTTCACTTCTCATTTATAATATTTTTCCTTTATTTTTTAAAAATCAATAATTTTTTATCGTTTTTCAATAAATTTATATTGACTTTCGGAATATCCTGTATTATTATATGAAAAAATAAGTCAAATAAACAAACGGAGGATACTTATATGCATACAAATTTTCTAAGTAAATTTACCAAATTTTTTTTGGACTTTATGTTTTACTGCGGAATACTGGTGACCTTAACCATACCCATTTCCTTTAAATTTCTGGGCATCTACTATCCCAACATTCAGAATAACTATATTGTCATGTGCATTATTTTCATACTCTGCGGTTTACTCGCCCTCTGGATTATCTATTACCTGCGCAGAATATTTCGGACCGTGATTGCGGAGGACTGTTTTGTGGAAGAAAATGTTACTGCATTGAAAAGAATGGGCATCTCCAGCTTTGGTATCAGTCTTGTAACACTAATCCGCCTTTTCTTTGTCGTAACACCTGCAACACTGATTATTATACTTGTATTTTTCATTGCCGGTTTATTCAGTCTTGTGCTGGCGCAGGTGTTTGCCCAGGCAGTATCCTATAAACAGGAAAATGATTTTACCATTTGATTGACATGAAAAGACAATACAGGCATCAACATACATTCCGGAATTGAGAGGTGATACATTATTATGAAAATTATTGTGAATTTAGATATTATGATGGCAAAACGAAAAATGGGACTGACAGAGCTGTCTGAAAAGGTGGATATCACCATGGCAAACCTTTCCATCCTAAAAAATAACAAAGCAAAAGCCATACGTTTTTCCACTCTGGCTGCCATCTGCAAGGCATTGGACTGCCAGCCCGGAGACATTTTAGAATTTGAAGAGGAGGATGAAAATAATGAATAATTTTTCTTTTTTATGGAAGCTGTGCGTTGTCTATGGCATCTGCTATCTGTTATTTGCCTACCAGAACCCAGACGGTATTGGAAGCGGTATCTTTGCCGCTATCAGCGCCATTTTTCTTCTGGTCATTGCCAGACGGTTAAAGAATCAGCCGGCAGAGGAAGACAATAACCTGTCCATTACCATTTCCGCTGAAAGCATATTTTATTTCATTGCGGCGGTACTGATTTCCTTTGGCAACTGCCTGACAGACAACTCTTTCTTTTTATTTTTCAATCACGTAGGAAGCTTTCTATTGTTTTCCATCGCCTGCATAAAATTGTTTTACAACGATAAGAAATGGGATTTTGGAAAATACACTGCTATTTTGTTTTCCTATTGGATTCAGGTATTAAAAGCCATACCCGTTCCCTTTCAGGACTGGAGTGATTACCGCAAAAACGACAGCAAAAAAATGTCCTCCACGACACGTTATGTTATCATCGGTATTACAGCCGGAATCCCTATTTTATTTATAACTACCCTTCTTTTAGCCAGTGCAGACCAGGTATTTTCCGATATGCTGGAACATATCATTAATTTTGACTCTATGTATAAATGGCTGACAGAAAATCTTCCGGAAGATATGGTATTGCTGCCCTGCAGCTTTATCATCTACACTCTGCTCCTCTATCTGGTCATAAGCGCCCTGTGCAGAGGAAATTTAAAAGAAGAAATAAAGGAGCCTGCCCGCTTTGGAACGCCTATTGCTGTGACTATTTTTATTATGATTGACATTGTATATGTCATATTTTCCGGTATCCAGCTTTTATTCCTGTTCATCGGTGTGCCAATCGTTCAGTATGAATATGCCGAATATGCCAGAGAAGGATTTTTTGAACTCTTATTTGTGGCGCTTATTAACTTTTTCCTTGTTCTGTTCTGCAATAAGCACTTCACAAAGAACACAATCCTCAAGGTAGTAATGACCATTACCTGCCTTTGTACCTTTGTTATGATTGCCTCCTCCGCATACCGGATGCAGATGTATGTCCAAGCTTATCATCTGACCTTTCTCCGGTTGTTTGTCCTGTGGTTTTTGCTTCTCCTCTTCTTTTTTATGGTGGGGAGTACCGTTTCCATTTACAAAGAAAACTGGAACAGCTTCCACTATTGCCTGTTTGTGCTAACCTGCTTTTATACTGTATTTGCACTGTCTAATGCGGATGGTCTTATTGCCCGATACAATGTGGCACAGTTTGAAAAGGATTTTGCTGATGGTACGGCAGACTACCTGGGTGATTACCTGCCCTACGATTACCGGTATTCAAAGGCTTACGCATCGGCGCTGTCTGATTTAGAGGAAAAACATAAATCTTTTCTGACAGAAGCTGAGCGCCAGCTTATTAACAATTATTTATCCGTGGATGAGCATTTTTATGAATATGACTATGATATCTCAGATGAAACCTTTAACGACTATACCCTGCAAAAGAATGCTGAAATTTATGACGAAAGCTTGGAGAAATCCCTCTTCTCCTGGAAGCATTTTAACTTTATAGAATATATATGCTACCGGAAATGCAAACAGATATCAAATTAGCGGGTAGAAAATAATTGATTATTAAAAAAATACACAAATTTATTCCCCCGGCTTACCCGGGCTCCGAATAAATTTGTGTATATTTTTTCATCTATTTTAACTGATATTCCTGAATCTGTCCCTCCAGATTCTCCACCATTGCCAGCAATTCTTCACTTACTGCAGCACTTTCCTCTGAAGAGGCTGCATTATTGGATACCACGCTGTCAATGTTTTCAATACCGCTCACAATAACCTTCATGTTTCCTTCTTCCTTTGAGCATACCCTGGAAATATCCCCTACAAGCTGGGTTGTCTCCGTGGTGGAATTAACAATTTTCTTTAAAATACCGGCGGTTTCGTCTGCCAGTGTTCCTCCGGCATTCACTGCCTGAATCGTTTTATTAATCAATTCATTTGTTGTGTCCACCGCATCACCGCATTCCTCTGCCAGCTTACCAATCTCATCTGCAACAACTGCAAAGCCTTTTCCCTGCTCTCCTGCCCGTGCTGCCTCAATAGACGCATTAAGTGATAACAGCTTTGTCTGTTCGGATATGGAATTGATAACCTGTATGATATTGGAAATGTCATCAGCCTGCTTTTTAATAATCTCCATGGCATCTAACAGATGAATCATCTGGTTGTTGCCTTCCTCCACAACTGCCATGGATTCATTTGCCAGTACAGCCACCTTTTCCGCCTTTTCCGCATTCTCCACAATATCATCTGTCACCTGGCTAATATGGTTAAACAAATCCTGGATTTCATTGCTCTGGGTAGAGGCTCCCTCTGCTAAAGAAGAAGCAGTTTCCGCCATATTTTTTGCTCCCGTGCGGATGACATCCATGGATTCCAGAACGCCACCCAATAACGAATTCATTGCGTCAATTATATTCTCTATGGATTCCTTAATTGGAAGGAAGTCGCCAACATAATCGATATCCACTGACATTGCCATATTTTTATCTGACATCTGTGTCAATATCTCTGAAATATTGGTGATATACTTCTTCAACTCAACAATAGTTGCCGCCGTATTATCTACAATGGTGCCAAACTCATCTCTTTCGGTATAAGAAATCACCGTGTCCAGATTTCCCTGTGATAAATCGTGAATAGAAGTACTGATATCGTCCAGCGGAATCTTAATCTTGTTGATAACCGCCATAGCCATTTTGTTCAGAACTATGTCCACCATAACAATAATTACAATGACAAGTACTCCAAAGGCAAGACCTGCAACCGGAATCCATTCCTTTGTATTGTCTCCTGCTTCTCTATATACATTCCGAAGCAGAAAGGACAGCCTGATAATAATGGTAGAACATAAAACCATTAACACTCCCATAATAACACCAATAGTAACAAACCTCTTATGCAGAAACCATTCCAGCGAACTTTTCTTTTCAACCACAGACTTCTCTAAATCCATAATTCCCCTCCTGATAAAATAAACACTTTGATACACAAATTCATACTTTCTTCTAAATATTATATTACGATATTGTTCTTATTACAAGAAAAACCGCCATCCTGCGACAGCGGTTTTCCTTATCCTATTAAAATCTCTGTTCAGAAACCGTACAACACTCTTCCTTAGGAATTTTTTGTCACACCAAGGTCAACCTTTTCTCCATTGATATTCCAGCTCTTTGTATAACCGGATACCTCACCGTACTCAATTCCGGTGGCAAGTACATCTGCAAAGATTACCTCTTCATTACGTTTCATAATATCAGCAACCTTGTCATTGCCTGCAGCGGAAATCGTAATCTTATCCATTACCTCAAAGCCGGCTTCCTTACGCATAGTCTGTACCTTGGAGATAATCTCCCGGACAAAGCCCTCCTCAAGAAGCTCCTCTGTTAAGTTGGTATCAAGCACCACCGTAACCACTGCGTCTGCCTGGGTTTCAAAGCCTTCGGTCTGTGCAATGTCAATCAGCAAATCTTCCTCTGCCAAAGATACCTCCACACCATTGGCATCAAACTTCAAGGCTCCCTCTGTCTTTAAGGTATTCATCGCTTCATTACCGTCTACATTAGAAAGATACTCACGGATTGCATTCAACTGCTTTCCATACTTCGGTCCAACAGTCTTTAACTGTGGCTTGAAGCTGTAGGAGCTAAATTCAGATACATCATCCTTGAATTCCACAGACTTCACATTCAACTCATCCTCGATGATTTCCTTGTAGAAATCGGAAAGCTCCTTGGCTGCCTTCACATACATATTGCCAATCGGCTGGCGGTTCTTGATATTGGCGCTGTTTCTTGCAGCACGTCCCAAGACAACAATCTTAAGAACCTCGTCCATGTCTGCCTCAAGCTCCTTATCTACCATCTTCTCATCCACCTCCGGGAAGTCACACAGATGAATGCTCTTTGGAGCGGATTTATCCACACTCCGGACAAGATTCTGGTAGATATCCTCTGTCATAAACGGAATCATCGGTGCCGCTGTCTTACAGATGGTAACCAGTGCTGTATACAGCGTCATATAAGCATTAATCTTATCCTGCTCCATTCCCTTTGCCCAGAAACGTTCACGGGAACGTCTTACATACCAGTTACTCATATCGTCCACGAACTCACTCATGGCTCTTGCAGCCTCCGGAATCCGGTAATTGCCTAAATTGTCATCCACTGCCCTGACAGCCGTATTCAGCTTAGAAAGCAGCCATTTATCCATAACCGCCAGCTTGTCATAATCAAGGCTGTACTTAGTCGGGTCAAAGTTGTCAATATTGGCATAGAGTACATAAAAGGCATAGGTATTCCACAATGTACCCATAAATTTACGCTGTCCCTCAACAACTGCATCCTCATGGAAACGGTTTGGCAGCCATGGAGCCGAATTGGTGTAGAAATACCAGCGGATTGCATCGGCACCGTACTTGTTAAGCGCCTCCATCGGGTCTACCGCATTTCCTTTTGACTTACTCATCTTCTGCCCGTCCTTATCCTGGACATGACCAAGAACGATGACATTCTTATAAGGCGCCTCGTTGAAAATCAGAGTTGAAATCGCCATCAGGGAGTAAAACCATCCTCTTGTCTGGTCAACTGCCTCGGAAATGAAGTCAGCCGGGAAATTCTCCTTGAAGATGTCTTCATTTTCAAATGGGTAATGCCACTGTGCAAATGGCATGGCGCCGGAATCAAACCAGCAGTCAATTACCTCCGGTACCCGGTGCATTTCCTTTCCACAGTCCGGACACTTAATCGTAACTGCATCAATATACGGACGGTGTAATTCGATATCCTCCGGACAGTTATCACTCATTTCCTTAAGCTCTGCAATGGAACCAATGGCATGACGCTTACCGCACTCACACTCCCAGATATTAAGCGGCGTTCCCCAGTAACGGTTACGGGAAATACCCCAGTCCTGGACATTCTTTAACCAGTCGCCAAAACGTCCCTTTCCGATGGACTCCGGAATCCAGTTCACTGTATCATTGTTACGGATTAAATCCTCACGGACTGCAGTCATTTTGATAAACCAGGTATCTCTTGCATAGTAGATAAGCGGAGTGTCGCACCGCCAGCAATATGGATAGTCATGCTCGAATTTCGGAGCGTCAAATAACAGTCCTCTGCTGTCCAAATCAACCAGTACCTTCGGGTCTGCATCCTTTACGAACAGCCCGGCAAACGGAGTCTCCTCTGTCAAATTACCCTTGCCGTCTACAAACTGGACAAACGGAAGGTCATATTTTCTTCCCACCTGGGCATCGTCCTCACCAAATGCAGGTGCAATATGAACGATACCGGTACCGTCTGTCATGGTGACATAAGAATCACAGGTAATATAGTGACCCTTCTTTTTCTGCTTTTCAGCCACCTCTGCCGCACAGGCATATAACGGCTCATATTCCTTATGTTCAAGGTCTGTACCAACATAGGTTTCAAGGACCTCATAAGCTGCAACCCCATTTTCCTCGTCTGCCAGCCTGCCAAGCACCTTGTCAAGAAGCGCCTGCGCCATATAATAGGTATAACCGTCTGCCGCCTTTACCTTGCAGTAGGTCTCATCCGGATTTACGCAAAGCGCCACGTTGGAAGGCAATGTCCATGGTGTGGTTGTCCATGCCAGAAAATAGGCGTCCTCCCCAACAACCTTAAAACGTACCACTGCGGAACGCTCTTTGACTAATTTATAACCCTGTGCCACCTCATGGCTTGACAACGGAGTACCACAGCGTGGGCAGTAAGGCACAATCTTAAAGCCCTTATACAATAAGCCCCTGTCCCAGATTTTCTTAAGCGCCCACCATTCTGACTCAATAAAATCATTGTGGTAGGTTACATACGGGTCATCCATGTCTGCCCAGAAACCAACCTTGCCGGAGAACTCCTCCCACATTCCCTTGTATTTCCAGACAGATTCCTTACATTTTGTGATAAACGGGTCGAGACCATATTCCTCAATCTGTTCCTTGCCGTCAATCCCCAATAATTTCTCTACCTCTAACTCTACCGGAAGTCCGTGGGTATCCCATCCAGCCTTACGGATAATCTTATGCCCCTTCATGGTCTGATATCTCGGAATCATATCCTTGATGACACGGGTTAAAACATGTCCGATATGGGGTTTACCATTTGCAGTTGGTGGTCCGTCATAGAAGGTATATACCGGTTTGCCTTCCTTTTCTTCAATGGACTGTTCAAAAATTTTGTTCTCTTTCCAGAAGTCTAATGTCTTCTGCTCACGCTCTACGAAGTTTAAGTTTGTGGATACTTTTTCGTACATTGCTCTGAATTCCTTTCTTTATAATATAAAAGCCCTTTTCTCCTGTATCAGGACGAAAAGGGCTTGTTATTCGCTATACCACCTAATACACTGTACTCTGCGTTACCGGAAAAATTTTGCAAAATGTTATCTTTCCTTATACGCTTTCATACATGGTTTCTGTAACGGGAAACAGCCGTTGAAGCCTACTGGAATTAAGAAAAAATCCGGTTGCCGGATATCTGCGGTTCTTAATCCGTTCAGTTCACAACTCAGGAGTGATATTCCCATCCTTCCTACTCCCGCCCGACTTCCACCATCACAGGCTCGCTTGTCCCGAAGCTCTCTTACACGTCTGCGGAACTGTTTCAGAAAAAAGGTACTGTCTCCTTCATCGTCTTTTCATTGCTATGTATTTTTTATATCATTTCATGAATCATTTGTCAACAGAAGCGTCCTGTTTATCATCCGTTTTCTCCTCGCATGAACCAATCAAACAAGGCTTATTTTTCATCACTTCCGATATCCGTTTGAACTGTCCTGTTACATAGCCATAATTTTCAGGTTTATGCGGAAGCGTACAGTGTGTACAATCCTTTATACCATTTTCCAAAAAAACAGGGTTTCCGCCGCACTTATCACCTAACACATAAAGCGGACAATAACAGAACAGACAGTTAAACTGTTCTTCCTCGATTCCCTGATGACAGGGAAAGTATTCACACTCCCTATTCTGAAAAAAAGAATAATGTTTTCCCTTCCAATGTGGTTCCTGCACTCTTTCTCCTCCTTCTTACCTGCTAATCCAATCCCCCGCTTATTCATGTTATAATATTTTACACAAAAGCACAACATATTTAAAAAGGCTTTGCCGCTTTTTTAAGCCTGTTTTAATTATATTATATTGAAAAACTGTCCATTTTCTTATAATATTATAAAAAAACAAAAGAAGGAGAATTAACAGATGAAAAAATTTTTAGAAGAATTTAAGGCTTTTGCACTCAAGGGTAACGTTATGGATATGGCAGTCGGCGTCATCATCGGCGGTGCTTTTTCCGGTATTGTTACCTCGTTGACTGACAATTTTATCAACCCGCTTCTTGTATTTCTCACCGGCGGAACAGGATATCATCTTTACAGCTGGGCACAAATCTCTGCCTATGGCTCTGCATTTTTATCCTCAGTGGTAAATTTCCTCATTATGGCTTTTATCCTGTTCTGCTTAATGAAAACCATTAACAAGGCTTTGTCTCTCGGCAAGAAACCGGCAGAGGAAACACCTTCCACCAAAATCTGTCCATTCTGCAAGAGCGAGATTCCTGTTGACGCCACAAAATGTGCACACTGCACCTCTGAGCAGCCGGAATAAATTCTTTTCCTCACTTTACAAAAATTTTATAAATTAAAGTAAAGTTTTCCTCAGTTCCTCGCCGCTCTTTGCGCTTAAATATGCCGGTGCAATGTCAAACACTGTTCTGCAGCCTGTCTGTCCTTCCTTAGAAAGCTTATAGGCTGCCCTGGCATATGCCGCAATAACGCAGGCTGTAAATTCCGGATTGGAATCCAGTTTCAGGCTGTACTCGATTACATGGCTGTTCTCCTGTTCCCATCCGGTGCTTCCGGAGCGGATTACAAAACCACCATGAGGAATTCCGCTGTGCTTTTCCATAAGCTCCTCCTCACTGATAAAATGAACCGTTGTATCATAATCAGCAAAGTAGTTTGGCATAGTCTTAATCTCTTTTTCTACCTTTGCCGCATCTGCCCCTTCCTCCAGTACAACAAAGCATTCTCTTGTATGCTTCTGTCTGGTTGTAAGCTCCGGATTTTCTCCTGCACGGACTGCCTCTAATGCACTGTCCACCGGAATCGTATACTGCTTGGCATTTTTCACTCCCTTAATCCGGCGGATTGCATCGGAATGTCCCTGGCTGACGCCCTTACCCCAGAAAGTATAATCCTTTCCCTCCGGCAGAATTGCATTGGCATACATTCTGTTTAATGAGAACATTCCCGGGTCCCAGCCTACTGAAATAATACCTATCTTTCCGTTTTCCCTTGCTGCCTTATCCACATTTTCAAAGTGCTCCGGAATCTTAGCGTGGGTATCAAAGCTGTCCACCACATTAAATAATTTTACATACTCCGGGGTCTGCTCCGGAAGGTCTGTTGCGCTTCCTCCGCAAAGAATCATAACATCAATTTTATCTTTCCAGTCCTCCACCTCAGAAACCCTGCACACACAGGCTTCCTTTGTCAAAATGGAAACCGTTTCCGGCTCTCTTCTGGTAAATACTGCCACAAGCTCCATATCCGGATTCTGCTTAACCGCACACTCTACTCCTCTGCCCAGATTACCATAGCCTAAAATGCCAATTCTAATGCTCATAATATTATCTCCTTTTTGAGTATTTTCAAAATCATCCATATTTACCTGTCTTATTATAAACACATTACCCGCCAACCGCAAGCAGGATATTGAAACTCTTCCTTGCTGCCAGGCAATCATTCTAAACAATAGCCCTGCACTGAACTGTCTCAAAACTGGTTATTCATCCAAAAAAGTGGTTATCTATCCCTCAAATGCTACATAAGTACAAAAGTATGGTATATATTAAAAAGCTATCTGTGCAGTAGTCATAATTAGACGCAAGCTACTTAAAATTACTAATTATTATACAAAGGAGACAAAACAGATGAATAATATAACTAAAAAATTACTACCAATTGGTACAGTTGTACAACTAGTAAATAAAAAAGAGAAAATAATGATATGCGGCAGACAACAGGTTGATTTGGAAGAGCATGTGGAATATGACTATCTTGGTTGTGTATATCCTAAGGGAATAGATAATGAAGATGTACTGTTATTTGATGCAGATAATATATTGATGGTTTACTTTTTGGGGTATCAGGACTTAGATGAAATGCACCAAAGACTTTTGCTAGTTGATGAATTAAAAAGTGGAAATAGAGATAAAGAGTAACAAAGGAGTTTAATTATGGCGTGTTTTAAAATACATACAAAGGTGTTGAAAAGTGAATGCGGGAACATAAGCCAAGAGGTAAAAAATTTAAATACATATGTAAATGAAATTAATGCAATTGCTACAGATATATCACTAGGTCATTCAACAGCTTCTATCAAGAAAACGTTACAAAACATATCTACAGATATAAAAACAGGAAGTACTAATATCGCACTGTTTTCCTCTAAGCTTAATGATATTATTGTTGAATATGAGACTACTGAAGCAAGAATAATACAGAACAATACAACACCAAATACAATAGCAGATACATCAGGAAATGAAAAAAACAGCGAATCTCCAGACGAAGCTGTATCAGAAGATGACGAATTAAAGGAAATGATTTGGACAATATTAAGTTTCATTCCTGGTCTAAATTGCATTGCGGATATAAGACAAATTTTTAAAGATTTGAAAAAGGTTTTAGACGGTGATACACCCACAGTTAGTGAAATAATGGGAATTCTAATGGATGTAGCATTTCTTGCTATGGATTCTGTCTCCGCCCTGGCTTTGGCAAAGAACATAGGCAAGGGAATAAAAGCAGCCAAACTAGCTTCTACAGCAGCTAAAGATGCATCGCAAAAAGCGGCGAAAGCTGCAAAGGCTGCCGAAAAAGCGGCATCTAAAACAGGAAAAACAGTTGCAAAAACAAAGGCTGCTAAAAAGGCTGCCAAAGCCGCAAATAAAGCAGAAAATGCGGCTAAAAAAGCTGAGGCTGCTAAAAAGGCATCTAAAACAGCCAAAAAAGAAGCTGCTAAAAACGCAATAAAAGAAACGATGAAGGCAACAGCAGATAATGTTAAAGATGAATATGTTCCAAGCCCCGATAACAATTATATACCTGGTGCAATACAAGAAGATGCAAGAGACCAGATGATAGGATAGGGGTGACAATTATGACCGATGAAAAATTAGAAGACCTTAAGGTAATGAGCAGTGTTTCTTTTGTACTATGGCTGGCATGTACGATTGTAGTGGTGGGAGGAGAAATAGATAGTGCCAGAAATGGTACTGTGTCCTTGTGGATTTTAATTGTGATAGGAGCAATTCTCACTGCCGCTTCTCTTCTAATTGCAGTTATTTCAAGCCGTATTTTGAAAAAGCGCCAGGGAGAAGCCTATTTTAGTACCGCCATGTATATTAAAGGGTTTTTGGAAATGTTCTTCCCCTCGTTGTCAAAGGATTCTCATCCGGCAAAAATGAGGAAACGTAATATAAGTGAAAAAAACAAAGCTACTAATTTATGGAAGAATATGTGTGTTGGCTGGGATAAAGAAAGCATAATTTCCTTTATATTATGGTTTTTGTTATGGGCTGCCTGTATCTGGATGTCTATTAAAAACATATTCTTTTCCAATGGAGATGATAAAATGCTAGACTCCATATCATTCTCTGTCGCAGCAATTGTCCTTACGTTTGTGTTAATTGGCACTGCGTCAGGAATAAGAAAGAATCCTGCCCCTATATTTGAGTATATGGACATTACAAAAGTTAAATTTAATGAACTTGCAAAGCACTACGACAATGCGGACAAAATCACAAACGGAATCTGGATGGACTATAAGTATATATTTATACAGTCACACGGAAACGCATATTGTATTCCGGTTGAGGATTATATAGATATAACCATCACATTCAGCCGATTCCGCTTTGTAATGGTATTATCAAGTACATTTGATTGTGTAATAAAATCTGCATTTTCTCCTGTGGGCTTTCGAAAATTAAAGACAATCCTGGAAACCGTTAATAACGAATAAATTTAAGGGAGCGGCAGAATCCATCTGCCGCCCGCCAGGGTTTAACTCTGTTTATTTCTTAATCTTCATGGTCTTCTTTACGAAACCTGTCTTGGAAGTAAGCATTTTCTTGTACTTACTATACTTACTCTTTGGAACCTTGATAACTGCTTTTTTGTTGATTCCCTTAAATGCATTCTTACCGATTGAGGTAATGGTTGTTGACTGAATTGTAAATTTCTTCAATTTACTCTTTTTGTAAAATGCCTTACTGTTAATCTTTACAACCTTATAGGTCTGTCCTTTAATCTTAACGGTCTTTGGAATGGTAACAGAAGACTTCTGCTTCACTATGCCAGTCACCATGACGGTTCCTGTTCCATCAAATCCTTTTTTCACAAGCTTGTATTTTAAATTGCCGGACTTGTAGGTAACACCCTTCTTTGCACCTTCTCCAATTCCCGTTACATTAATATACACATAATGCTCTACACCTTGATTAAACGCTACCGAGCTCTCAAATTCCAGACATAATGTATACCAACCGTTCTTATCAACCGTAAAGGCATTTGTGCCTTCCAGTTTATTTGCACTATATGACATGCTTGTCACCTTACCCTCACACCATTTCACCGTTCCCAGGTTTGAGGAAAACTTCTGATTATATGCAATGGTCATTTTTTTCCTGTCAGAACTGGCTGTCTGGGTTATCTCAACTGCCTTGTCTGCCGCCACGGCACCAATCATAATTTTTGTAGAGTGATTAGATGTGCTGCTCATATATAATTTAGAGCCGCATTCCACATAATAGGTACCTGCCTTCAACAAAAAAGAATCATCCCCACTGCCATAATCAATCCCATTATCTGTCAGCGGTACTGCCATGGTCTCATTGGCATATAATCGAAAATAATCTCGGACGGCAAATGATTCTCTATTCACTGTTGACATTTTTATACGAACCAGGGAATCCTGTGCCAGGGTAAACTTTGCATAACGCTTCTGTTCTGTTACACCTGCATCCTTATCCAGCTTCCAGTCAAGCTTCCATGACAATCCAATTACCTGGTCATAGTCCCTCATATCATCCACCACATATGCCTGAATATTCTCAAAGGTTACCGCTGCCTTTGCCTTTTGTGGCTGCAGCATTACTGCACACAATAAGGCAAACATAATTACTGCTAAAAGCTTTTTTACTTTCATACATCCTTCTCCTTTTCTCTTTTTATTTCTTAATTTAAATGGCAATCCTATTATATAAAAATATACTCCCATATTCTACCAACTGGAATTGCGTTTTCCGCAATTCGTGGTTGCGGATGCACCCAAAAATGGTTTACCGGACCATTTTTTCATATGCCTGGCAACAAAAAAAGCAGGAATCCCAAAAGGAATTCCTGCCTTATCACGTTTCAATATTCGTTTTATAAAACCTCTGCTTACACAAGCTTAACTGTGTTCAATTTAACACCAGGACCCATTGTAGAAGTAAGTGTAACACTTCTTAAATACTGTCCTTTGGCAGCAGCTGGTTTTACTTTATTAATCTCATCTATTAACGCTTGGAAGTTGTCTACTAACTGCTCCTCTGTGAAAGAAGCCTTTCCAACTGGCACGTGAACAATGTTGTTCTTGTCAAGTCTGTATTCAATCTTACCGGCTTTGATATCATTGACAGCCTTTGTTACGTCAGGAGTTACAGTACCAGCCTTTGGATTTGGCATTAAGCCCTTTGGTCCAAGTACACGACCTAAACGACCAACAACACCCATCATATCCGGAGTTGCAACAACAACGTCAAAATCTAACCATCCATCATTCTGAATCTTAGGAATTAACTCCTCGCCACCTACATAATCAGCACCTGCTGCTGTAGCCTCATCAACCTTATCGCCCTTTGCGAATACTAAAACCTTAACGGTCTTACCGGTTCCGTGAGGAAGTACAACTGCACCACGAATCTGCTGGTCAGCATGACGTCCGTCTAATCCCATTCTTAAATGAGCCTCAATTGTCTCATCAAACTTTGCACTTGCTGCCTTCTTAACAAGTGCAACTGCCTCTGGAATATCATAAACCTGATTCTTGTCTACAAGCTTTGCAGCTTCAACATATCTTTTACCCTTTTTCATATTAAAAAACCTCCTGTGGTATTATCGGGAGCGACCCTCCCACTTGTGTACTAAACTCTGTCAATGCCTCTCACTAAAACTCGACCTCACCTTGTTCGGTCTCGTTAAGTTCGATGCATAGCTACGACTAGGTTCAAACTTCGCCTCTGGCTCGTTTTCACCAAGTTCTCTTTCATCCGCTCTACTGAATTCTACCTTCATGCTAAGCTCGAAAACACCTCGCTAAGCATTCAGGCATCATTAAGTATCGGGATGGACTTTCGTACTAAACTCGACCTTCGTTTTACTCGGTCTCGTTAAGTACTCAATGTCAGTCCTCCACAACGATTCCCATGGAACGTGCTGTTCCGGAAATCATGCTGATTGCTGCTTCAATGCTGCCTGCATTCAAGTCTGGCATCTTAAGCTCTGCGATTTTCTGAACCTCAGCTTTAGAAATAGTAGCAACCTTTGTTTTATTAGGAACGGAAGAAGCCTTATCAATCTTACATGCCTTCTTTAATAAAACTGCAGCTGGTGGAGTCTTTGTAATAAAACTAAAACTTCTGTCAGCATAAACAGTGATAACTACAGGGATAATCATATCTCCCTGGTCAGCTGTCTTAGCATTAAACTGCTTTGTAAATTCTACGATATTAACACCGTGCTGACCTAATGCTGGTCCAACCGGTGGTGCAGGAGTTGCCTTACCTGCTGGAATCTGTAATTTAATATAACCTTCAACTTTTTTAGCCATTTTGTATTTCCTCCTAATTCATGTGGTCAAACGGGATATACCCTCCCACTTTTCTGATTGATTAATCAATCTTTGTTACATCCATAAAACTAATTTCCACAGATGTTGCACGACCAAAAATATCCACTTCAATCGTAACCGACTGCTTGCCAGTGTTGATATCCATAACGGTTCCAACCGTGCCTTCCCAGGCACCTGCCACAACCTTTACGGTATCACCAATTTCAACGTCGATTTCCATCTCAGGAACTCTGATTCCAAGATTCTTCATTTCAGATTCTGTCAGAGGCACCGGCTTGGAGCCTGGTCCTACGAATCCGGTTACACCCCTTGTATTACGAACAACATACCATGTGGCATCATTCATAATCATATTGAGAAGTACATAGCCCGGAAACATTTTCTTAGAAACCTGTTTCTTTACGCCATTTTTTAATTCCACCACATCCTGTAACGGAACCATTACCTCAAAAATCTGGTCTTGAAGCTTTCTGTTCTCAATTGTCTTTTCGATATCTGCTTTAACCTTATTCTCATATCCGGAATAGGTGTGAGCAACATACCATCTTGCTTCGCTATTATTCTCTGCTTCTGCCATGTTCTCACCCACCTTAACCAATAATGAATGACAGACCGATTTGCATTATCCAATCGATTGCTGCAATAATACAGCCAATCACGATTGCTGCAATGATAACTGCAACAGACTGCTTGCCAAGAAGTTTCCTGTCAGGCCAAACAATTTTACGGAATTCACCCTTCAGCTCAGTGAAAAAGCTTCTTTTTAAAGCTGTTTCATTTTCTTTTGCCATTTCAAATCACCTCCGTAATCCCTGATTATTTGGTCTCTTTGTGTAAGGTATGAGCCTTACAGAATGGACAATATTTCTTTAATTCCATACGCTCTGTGTGGACTCTCTTGTCCTTTGTCAGATTGTAATTACGCTGTTTGCAATCTGTACATGCCAATGTGATTTTAACTCGCACAACTTCCACCTCCATCTTAAATTGTATACGGCTTTTTGCCTGCAAACCCAAGCGTTAAAGAAGTTTTTGCACACAAAAAAAAAGCCTCGACTAGTGTCGCAAGCTATAGGATAGCAGATGATATAGGAAAAGTCAAGAAAAATAAAGATTTTTCTTGACTTTTCCGGTGATTTAAAATTTTATAGCATCTTATCAATCATGGCAAGTACTTCCTCGCCTAATTCCCTGGATAAGCTCTGGGCATCCTCTAAAGAAGTTCCCTTCACACCATAGTAAAATTTAACCTTTGGCTCTGTTCCGGAAGGTCTCACACACAGCCATGCGGAATCGCTCAAATCATAGTAAAGCACATTTGAGCTTGGAAGACCCGTTGTGGTCACCTCACCGGTTGCAAGGTTCTTAATGGTATCCGCCTTATAATCTCTCGCGGAGAGAACATCATATTTACCAATCTTCGCCGGTGTATTCTCTCTCAGTGTTGCCATAATAGACTGGATTTTCTCAAGACCTTCAATACCCTTAAAGCCAACGGACTGGATAGCATCAATGCAATAGCCGTACTTATCATACATATCCACCATGGCATCCCAAAGGGTCTTACCCTGGCTCTTATAATATGCTGCCGCCTCGCAAAGCGCCATTGTTGCAACGATGGCATCCTTATCTCTTGCATGGGTGCCAATCAGGCAGCCATAGCTTTCCTCAAAGCCAAACAAATAGGTTCCTTTTCCGGTGGTCTCAAAATTAAGAATCTGCTGTCCAATATATTTGAAGCCGGTTAACACCTCAATCAATCGGATATTGTATGCCTTTGCAATCTCATCTGCCAGATTAGAGGTTACAATGGTCTTAATCAATGCGCCATCCTCCGGAAGGGAGCCATTGATTGCCTTCATCTGACCGATTTCATAGTCTGCCAGCAGACAGCCTGACATATTACCGGTTAAGGTAATGTACTCTCCGGATTTCGTATCCTTTACATATACTCCAAGGCGGTCTGCATCCGGGTCTGTGGCAAGAACCAAATCGGCATCCTTTTCCCTTGCAAGCTTTAATGCCAGTTCAAATGCTTCTGCCGCCTCCGGATTCGGATAGCTGACTGTCGGGAATTCTCCATCCGGCAGCTCCTGCTCCGGAACAACATATACATTCTCAAATCCAATTTCCTTTAATACCCTTCTTGCCGGAATATTACCGGTTCCATGAAGAGGTGTGTACACAATTTTTAATTCCTTACCATATTTATCTATACAATCCTGATGAAGAACAAGCTTCTTTAATTCTGCAATATAGACATCATCCACCTCTGCCCCGATGGTAACATAGAGTCCAGCCTTCTCGGCTGCCTCCTTGTCCATTGTCTTACAGGCAGACAAATCTGTGATTGCCTTTACCTCCGCCATGATTCCTCCGTCATGAGGCGGTGTAATCTGTGCACCATCCTCCCAGTAAACCTTGTAACCATTATATTCCGGTGGATTATGGCTTGCTGTTACATTGATACCTGCAATGCATCCCAGATGACGGACAGCAAAAGATAATTCCGGCGTCGGGCGAAGCGACTCAAAACGATATGCTTTAATTCCATTGGCTGCCAGGCAAAGTGCAGCTTCCTCAGAAAATTCCGGTGACATCCGGCGGGAATCATAGGCAATTGCCACTCCCTTATTCTCGCCGCCCTGTTTCTTAATATAGTTAGCAAGTCCCTGGGTTGCACGGCGTACCACATAGATATTCATCCGGTTAATTCCAGCACCAATAATACCTCTGAGTCCTGCTGTACCAAACTCTAAATCTGCATAGAATCTCTCTTTAATCTCTTTGTCATCATCTGCAATTGCCGCCAGTTCTCTCTTAGTATTCTCGTCAAAATACGGATTGCTCATCCACTCTTCGTAAATCTGCCTGTAGTCCATATTAAACTCCTTTCACAACATCATTCAATCAAACTGGATATCGATGTCAATTCATCATATTGCAAGCTTTCATCCTTACCATCATCCGTAAATGTTACTGTATAGCTCTTTGATAGATACCCCAATTTGCTAAGTGTAATTATATGACTTCCGGTGACTTTTGTAAAGGACATCGGCGCAATTCCTATATATTCCCCATCAAAATAAATGCTTGCCCCGTTAGGAGTGGTAATCGTAACTTTATTCGATGTCTTCGTACCTGTGGTACTGTTTACATCCTTTACATTATCCTTCTTTGTTGTGGAATCTTCTGTGGTACTTCCCGCTGTTGTTCCAGCCTCCGTGGTACTGCCCGCTGTTTCCGTTGTCTGTGCAGTACTGTTTCCGGACTGGGTTGTGGAGGAGGAATTCTCTGTTGTACCGTCTTCCTTCTCTAGTGTATATTCCTTAATCTTATAAGCATAATTCACATTAAAGGAAGCACTGTAGGTCTGATATCCATCTGCCACAATGTAAATCCTGTGCTTGCCGTACACAATATCCACCGCACCCTCTGTATTCACCCGCATGCCGTCAATATAAACCGCCGCATCTGACGGTGTCACCTTAAACAGCACAGAGCCTGTCTGCTTTGGCTCAATGGCAATATCTGCCAGTGATATGTCAATCTCCTGGTTTTTAATCACCTCTACCTTTTTTGTTCCCACATCATCTCCCTTGGCAATCCGAAGCGTATACTCTCCCTCCCGCACGGTCAGCAGCATATCCTCTGTTACCGGAACAATCACATCATAGCCAATCTCCACCATACCGCCAATATAGGAGGCATAATCCGACAATCGCACATATCCGTGTCCCAGCTCCACATACATGGAACAGACAATATCATTGTAAAGCCATATGGAGAGCTGGTCCTCCGAACAGATTTCATCCAGACCGATTTCTGTGTTATCCGAAAATGCACTGATGTTACCACTCATCTGATAGGTTTTCCCATCAACCCGTACCGTCTTTTCCACATAATCAAGCTCCGCCCCGGACACCTCCTGCAGCTTCTTTACATTCTCATCCTTTGACATATAAAGAGACAATAATTTATCCCGGTTTGCATCATAGACAATATCCACAATGCTTCCAAGCTCCACCTGGGACATGGATAAAATATCGCCATATTTATTTTGTATATCCGCTCCGCCGTTAAAGCTTAATACGATTTCCGTCTCATAGCTTACAGCCCGCAGGGTAATTTTCTCGTTTACCTCATCTATATTGCTGACAATTGCCACCATGGATACCTCGTCTGCCGGCTCCACCTCATCATCATAAGAGGGAACTGTAATCTCATTTCCACAGCCGGTTACACAAAACCCCAGGCAAAGCATCAGTATCACTATACGGAAATAGCCTGCTCTAATTGGATTCTTTACAAACACCTCTTTTATCCTCCTGTACATCTGGCAAATCTACAGGAATTGTACCACACTCACCGAAAAAAGGAAAGCCCGCAGTCAGCCAGACTCCTTAGAGTTTGTGATGTAATATTTTTTGTATTCCTCCAGCATGCTGTGCTTCTCTGTCTCCTGCAAAATAACCGTTTCCAGCTTTTCTAAATATTTTGGCGACAAAAATGCCTTGCTGGTATTATAATAGCTGTTGGCTATTTTCCAGAATTTTTCCGGATAGGAAAATAAAATATACATATAGCGGTAATCCTCTGTAGTCAGTTCAATCTGTTCCCCATAGGTGTTGAAAATATCCTCCAGCTGGGTAAAGCCAAAATGGTTTTTCTCCATAACCTTCCTTGCAAACTGATACAAATCATTTAACTGGTTTCCCCTTGAGAACCGTTCAAAATGCACAATTGCCTCAGATTTATCATCCAGTATCACATTGTGCTGGTTATAGCTTCCGTGACAGATTCCGTAGTGGTTTTGAAATATATTTTCCGTGGACACACCAGCTTCCCTTTTCAACACCTGGGAAAGCATTTCCACACATTCCACCCCTTGCCGGTAATAATCCCAAAACACCTGTAAAAACAGATTTTCAAAGGCATTCTTTCGTTTTACCCCCATAATGAATTTCTGGATTTTTTTTAACTCCTTATTATGTCTTACAAAAGTATTCTCAATATCAAAATCATCCATATCCTTCTCTGTAACACTTACTTTGGGACTGTTATTATCTGTCTTTTTCCCGGCTGTTCCCTTCTTCTCCTGCCCCTCCTTAATTTTTACAGCCCTTAATGCCTCTTCTAAGGCATTGGAGCTGATTTCATAGACATAAGAAATCCTCTCAATTTCTTCTCCATCCGCAATTGCCCGTTTTATTTCTTCAATCCGCTTTTGCTCTTTTTCCTGCAGGCTCTCCTGCCATGCATCCTGAAACTGAAAAACAATTTTTTTGCCATATATATGAAACCGGGCCAGCGCCCTCACTGCCCGCATAATATCAGAAGGGTTATGCATGTCACATTCATTTCCTTCAAAATGCTTTTTTAACACAAACGGCTGTCTGTATTTATCACAGGTAAACAGGCTTCCCTCCTTATTGGGAATTAAATAGTCAAGATTAGTGCATCCGGCTTCCTCAAATAATTGTTTTAACACATATTCCTGTTCTAACCTGGTCACACTGCCGCGAAATGGCTCCAGAATGCGCAGACCGCCGGTGGTGGTAAGAATCGTTGCACCTCTTCCCTTTCTTGTGGCAAGAATTTCCATGTCGTATTGTTCGTATACCTCAGCGAGTTTTTCGGACATAAAAACATCCCCTCCTTTACTCTTTCATCTTATGAAGAAGAGGTCGTTTTCATACTAAAAAATTGCTTATTTTTTCCTTTTTTCGCCGGTGTTTATTATATGCAACACATTATATTTCCGCATAAAAAATGTATCAGACAGGTTTTAACCTGTCTGATACAAGCTTAAGCAACGTATCCCTCTGATTTAGTTCCGGATGTTCCAGCACACATTCCAACAGATAATGCAGCATGTCTCCTATCTCTTTTCCGGGCTTCATTCCCTGCTCTATCAAATCCTTTCCCGTAACCTTCAAATCCTTCAGGGAAAGGCACTGCTGCTGCTCTAAAATCTGCCGGTAATATATTTTCAGCTGTTCCAGATTAGCAAGCTTCTGTTCCCGCATATAGGCACTCTGGGCAAGGATATCCGCACGCTTAATATACATATAATCCTCAAACAAATCTGCTCCCATTTTGCTCAGGGATTTCCGGAAGGAACGGAGTGTAGGCATCTCTCCCATTCCGTAGTCATGCCAGAGCACTAACCGCTCCACTCTCGCAGTGGTTGCGTTGTCAAATTTTAACCGCAGTAAAATTTTCCTTGCCATTTTTGCTCCCACCTCATTATGTCCATAGAAATGGTCGCCCCTTTCATCCGTGGTTTTGGTTACCGGCTTTGCCACATCATGAAGCAGTGCCGCCCAGCGAAGGCTCTCTGTGGGCGGAACCTCTTTCACTACATTAAGGGTATGCTCTCCCACACTATATATATGGTGCTTATTATTCTGTGCTGTCTCCATCATCCGGTCAAGCTCCGGCAATACCACCGCCGTAACCCCTAATTCATACGCTGCCCGCAGGCGCTCCGGATGCTTAGACACCAGTAATTTGGTAAACTCTACATGGATTCTCTCTGCACTGATATCCTTAAGAAATACTGACTGGTTGCGAATCGCCTCCCTTGTGTTTTCATCAATCTGAAAATCAAGCTGCGCCGCAAACCGTACCGCCCTCAAAATCCGCAATGCATCTTCGTCAAACCGCTCCTTCGGATTGCCAACGCACCGGATAACCCGTTTTTTCAAGTCCCCAACACCATCAAAATGGTCTACAAGTCCCTCCGCTTCATTATATGCCATGGCATTAATCGTAAAATCACGGCGTTTCATATCCTCTATCAGACTGGCAGTAAATGTTACAGAAGCCGGTCTTCTGTGGTCTTCATATTTGCCGTCCACACGATAAGTCGTAACCTCATATCCCTCTTTTCCAAACATAACTGTCACGGTTCCGTGTGCGATTCCGGTATCAATGGTTCTGTGAAAAAGCGTCTTCACCTGCTTCGGTGTGGCAGACGTAGTAATGTCCCAATCATCCGGCTCCCTGCCTAATATGGCATCCCTGACACAGCCTCCTACAATATATGCCTCATATCCGGCATCCTGCAATGTATGAATAATCCGGTTTGCATTCTCCGGCATGTTAATCTTAATCATCTATACCACCCCTTCTATTCTTCCTTTGCAGCTTCGCCCTGCATAATAGAAGAAATCATACCAAGGGAAATCCCGGTTATCTCATGCACCTTACGGTAGGACATCCCCTGGTTTACAAGTACACGAACCTGCTGCCGCTGTTCCTCTAAAAGTGCCGGACGCCCTCTTTTTCTCTTAGTTTGAAAATATTGCAGCCGCTTTTCATATTCTTCAATAGCCGCCTGCTGATGTTCAATTTGTAATGTTAATTCCTTAATCCGCTGTTCCTTCTGCTTCAGCTGCTGTTCGATATCACTGTTCATTTTCACGCACCCAATCATTCCCACACTAATTTTTATTATTGTTAACCCGGAACAGAAATATCATACAATACTTGTTCATTTTTTTCAATAAAATCTGAACACAGCCCCGTCCCCAAAGCAATACTGCATTTTATCCGGTTACAGCCTACATCTGCTTGCGAAGATTTGCCCCCATTGCATACTTGGAAACCGGTATTTTATAAAGAACCCTTCGGATTATTCCTGCAATTACCGCTCCCAGGACAACCGCCAAAATTCCCAGCATTGCTCCGATACCCGGATTAATTGACATGCCTCCCTCCATTGCATTGCTGAATCCGGAAAAAATCACGAAAAATCCCCCAGAAAATACTACCACACTGATAAGAAAACTTTTCCATGCCATGCCGCAATAAACCAATACCCAGCCTCCCATTATACCGGCAAACAAAAAAGCGGTTCCGTACTGCTGCTTCACAGCTTCATCTTCCAGATTCATTTTTATCACTGCAATTATAAGTAAGAAAATATAATAACATATGCCAGTCAATAATCCCAGAATGTCAATGAGCCATGTCTCCAGCATTCTCCTTTTCGGAGATGCTGTCACCATTCCAATACTTAAAAGTGTATTATAAACCTGAAGCAGCATAAGCAGACCGGCAAATATATACAAGCTTCCTATGACAAGCCCCTCCGAATCCATTATAAGAAACAAAAGCCCCAGTAGAAAAAATAAAGCAGCGGCAGCGATTGACGATTTTATATTGCTTCCATATTTTATTAATTTAATCTGCTTCCTAAAACTCTTTATCATAAAAACTCTCCTCCGCTCTCTTTAAAATCAATTTATTTCCCATGACTGCAATCCCCACAGCTGCAATTCCCAATAAAAGCAGCTGCCATATCTGTATATTCCAGGACAATGCATAAATTCCCACCATACTGGCAATTGTCATCAGAATGTAAAGCATTACCAGATTTAACCACACATTTGTGGAAAAACGGGTAATCATAAATCCCAGCTCCATCATCAGATAGGATATTACAATGCAAAAGACACATGCCTCCAGAGTAAGTGCAAAACCTCCTCTGAGAACAAAGAACACCCCAGCCACAATTACTCCTGTACTTAAAAATCGTCTGACTGCATCCGTCAATAATGCCTTCTTAAGCAGCGGCAGTCCCTTTGAAGAGGTTTTCAGATACTCTAACCGGTTTGTATCCCTTGCGGCAATTCCCAGAAATACATAAGTATCCAGCATATATTCCACCATAATTACCACACCGCATGCCAAGCCGATGCAGACAAATGAAAAATATGTGACATATCGATTTAACGCATACATTCCTCCTATTACAAGCAGCGGATACAGTATATAGATACACCATTTTACCCAGGCTCTGGGCAGAAACATATGATAACTTTTAATCGCTTCCTTCATAACCATCTCACCTCTCTTCTAACAGCTGCCCTATACCTGCAGATGTGTGTATTTTTTCATAACTGCCACACTAATCTGGGAAAGCGTTGGGGTTTCCGTTGCAATATCCAGCCCCGCCAGCTTATCTAAGTCCTCTGACAGGCAAAGACCTTCAAATCCATAAGTATTCTTCTGAAACCCTAAAAGAATATCCTTAACCTGATTTTCCTCCGATGGTTCTCCCTTAACCAGGATATATTTTTCCTTTAGCTCCTCCACAAAACCCTGTTCCACAATCCTGCCCTGCTCCATGATTATGGCATAGTCTGTCACATTTTCCATATCTGCAATATTATGGGTTGAGAAAAATACCGTCTTTTTGCCATTCCCCTCCTCTATATATTCCCGAATCATGGCACACAGCTTATCCCGCATTAACGGGTCAAGGGGGGATGCCGGTTCATCCAAAAGAAGCATCCGGGTATCTCTTGCAAATACTGCCGCCAGCATTGTCTTCATCTTCATACCATCTGACAGCTTATCAATACTTTTTCCTTCCCTGCTGACGCCTAAATCCCGGCAGAGCTGCTCATACCGCTCCCTGTGAAACTGTTCAAACAAAAGCTCACTGACCTCCCCCACTGCGTGGACAGTCCAATGCGGCAAAAAATAATTGCCGGGTCCCGTATAGCCAATGCTTTCACGAATCTCCTTATCTTCCAGCTCTCCATCAAAATAAGTAAGCTTTCCCTTATAATCCAACCGGACTCCTGCAAGAATATGAAGCAGGGTACTTTTCCCTGCACCATTTTCTCCAATTAAGGCGGTGGCAAAGCCCTCCGGAATCTCCAGGGCAGGAATGCTTAATTCAAACCCCTTAAATTTCTTTGTTATATTCTCCATTATAATTGCTGCCTGCTCTTTCATATCTGACTCCTTCCCGGAATAATTCCGTTTTCCTGTACCGAAACTATTCTTTCTTAAAATAACATTTTCTCATCAAAGCGTTAGTACTGCTTTAATTCTCTGCTTCCAGAAGCATTTTTAAAACCTCCACCAGCTCCCCGTTGGAAATACCGGCAATTCTCGCAGCGGATATGGCATTCATCAGATGCTCCTCCATTTTCCGCATATGCTGCTCCTTCAGCATTTCACTGTCCTGTGCATTGACATAATAGCCCTTTCCCTGTACTGCTGTTATCAGACCCTGCTTCTCTAACTCTTCATAAGCCTTCATTGTTGTAATCACACTGATTCGCAAATCCTTTGCCAGCCCCCGGATTGAGGGAAGATATTCTCCCTGTTTCATTTTTCCGGATAAGATATCTTCCTTAAACTGTGCTGCAATCTGCTGGTAAATAGGAATGCCGGAATTCTGTAATATTTTCATCTCTACCTCCTAATGCTTTTGCTGTTATATGCCTGCTCATTACTGTTTATATGTTATATATACACCATAAACACTTTTGTGTCAACTGTTATTATAAAAAATGTAAAAAGGATATCACACTTAATAAAAACAAAACAGACACCAACCTGTTAGTTGATGCCTGTAATTCTCCCTTATAATACCGCTTTCCTATTGTTTATAAAGATTTCTCTTTGTTATACCGTTCAAAGAAGCCCCTTGTCTCTTTTACCACAACACCGCTCAGGGCAAATATGGCAATCATATTTGGTATCGCCATCAATCCGTTAAAAATATCTGCAATGGTCCACACCGCCTTCACTGTCATATACGGTCCGATAAATACTGCAATTATGTACAGCCAGCGGTAAACCAGAATGGATTTTTGCTTTCCACCGGAAAGGTATTCCAGACAACGCTCTGAATAATAATCCCATCCGAGAATTGTTGTAAATGCAAAGAACACCAGACACAGCATCAGCAAAAATGCCGATAACTCCTCGGGAATCGGAAGACCCTGCTGAAACGCATATGTAGTAACTCCAACACCTTCTAATCCCTCCACCTGCCAGGCTCCTGTCAGAACAATGGAAAGTCCGGTCATGGTACAGATAACAATAGTATCAATAAAGGTTCCGGTCATGGAAATCAAGCCCTGGCGGACAGGCTCCTTTGTCTTTGCTGCCGCCGCCGCAATTGGTGCCGAACCAAGACCTGCCTCATTGGAAAAGATACCCCGTGCGACACCCTTCTGCATTGCGATTAACAGACTGCCCACTACACCGCCTGTAACAGCCGACGGATTAAATGCACCTTTCACAATTGTAACAATAGCATCCGGTATCGCTCTGAAATTGCAGATAAGTAAAACCACACAAATCACCACATAAATAATTGCCATAAACGGTACCACAACCTGTGACACATTGGCAATCCTTTTAATTCCACCGATTAACACAAGCGCCACACAAACACTTAAAATCAGGGACGCAATGACAACCGTCCAGGAATACTCGCCAATTCCCGGAATAGTAACCGTCCATTTCATATCCGGGTCAAAAAACGAATTTATCGCAGATGAAATACCGTTCACCTGGGAAAAGGTTCCGATTCCAAACAAGCCCACACAAATGCCAAAAAATGCGAAAATCTTTGCAAGCCATTTCCACTTCTCGCCCATACCGCGCTCAATATAGTAAAACGGTCCTCCAAGAGCATGGTTCTCTTCATCCACCACACGGTATTTTACCGCCAGCAAACCCTCTGCATACTTTGTCGCCATTCCAAAAAATGCTGCAAGCTCCATCCAGAATAATGCACCCGGACCTCCGGTTCCAATTGCCGTTGCCACACCAACGATATTACCGGTTCCGATTGTGGCAGAGAGCGCCGTACACAGGGCGCCAAAGGAGGTAACCTCACCCTCCCCGTTTTCCTCATTTTTCACCATCCATTTTAATGCCAATGGCAGCTTGCGTATTTGCAGGATGCCCATACGGACAGTTAAATAAATACCTCCTGCCAGTATCAGCACCATAAGCGGCGGTCCCCAGACAAAATCGTCTACACTCTGTAAAAATCTATTAATTGTATCCCACATTTTCCTTTTCCTCTGTTAATCTTATTAGTATGCGCGTCCAAAATATACCATTTTCTTTGCCGGTTTTCCACAGTGTACGCAAACCTTTCCCAGCTCCTCCTGAACAAACGGCATACAACGGGTAGATGCTCCCGTCTCCTCCTTAATGGCTTCCTCACAGGCAGTTTCACCACACCACATGGCTTTCACAAAGCCCTGCCTGTTCTCAATAATATCCGTGAACTCCTCCCATGTAGCAGCAGAATGTGTATTTTTTTCACGGTGTGCAAGTGCCTTTTCATACATATGCTGCTGAATGGTTTCCAGAAGCTCTCCAACTCTTCCCTCTATCTCATCCAGAGATACCTCTATCTTCTCTCCGGTGTCACGGCGTACCAGCAATGCCTTATTCGCCTCAATATCCCTCGGACCAATTTCCACACGAATCGGGATTCCACGCATTTCCTGCTCTGCAAATTTCCAGCCCGGATTCTTGTCAGAATCATCTACCTTTACTCTGTAGGCAGACAGCCTTTCTTTCAGCTCTGCCGCCTTCTCCAGAACACCTTCCTTTTTCTGCATAATCGGAACAATCATCACCTGGGTAGGCGCCACCTTAGGAGGTAACACCAGACCGGAGTTGTCTCCATGTACCATAATGATGGCGCCAATCAGTCTTGTGGTCATCCCCCATGAGGTCTGATGTACATACTCTAATTTGTTATCCTTGCTTGTATACTGGATTCCAAAAGCTTTGGCAAAGCCATCTCCAAAATTATGGCTGGTACCAGACTGAAGCGCTTTGCCGTCATGCATTAACGCTTCAATCGTATAGGTGGCCTCTGCCCCTGCAAATTTTTCCTTTTCCGTTTTCTGTCCCTTAATTACCGGAATTGCCAGAACCTGTTCACAGAAATCCGCATAAATATTCAGCATCTGAATCGTTCTTTCCTCAGCTTCCTTCGCTGTGGCATGGGCAGTATGCCCCTCCTGCCATAAGAACTCCCGGGAACGCAGAAACGGTCTCGTCTCTTTTTCCCAGCGGACAACGGAACACCACTGGTTATATACCTTCGGTAAATCCCGATAGGACTCTATTTCATTGGCATAGAAATCGCAAAACAAAGTCTCAGAAGTAGGTCTGACACAGAGTCTTTCCTGTAATTCATTTAAGCCGCCATGGGTTACCCATGCAACCTCCGGCGCAAATCCCTCTACATGGTCCTTTTCCTTCTGCAAAAGACTCTCCGGTATAAACATCGGCAGATATACATTTTCTACTCCCGTTGCCTTAAACCTCTCATCTAACTGTTTCTGAATTAACTCCCAGATTGCATAGCCTGCAGGCTTGATTACCATACAGCCCTTTACGCTTGTATAATCAATTAAATCTGCCTTTCGCACAACATCTGTATACCACTGTGCAAAGTCTTCCTCCATGGAGGTAATTTGTTCTACTAATTTCTTCTCCTTAGCCATCTCATTTCTCCTTATTTTCTTTAACCGCCTGACCCGGTGAAACAATGAATTATCCGATGTATTTCATCACGAGTTGCCAGCAAAGGTTATTATAACTTCATTCCATGCCATTTGCAAGAGCTATTCACTGCTTATATCCGTACTAACCCCTGCCCGGAACAGCTCCTTTCCTATGAGGACACCCACAGGTCCCAGCAAAAATCCAAACACCCCAAACAGGCGGAAGCCCACGTACATACTGAAAATAGTATATAACGGACGCATCCCCACCTTGCTTCCAATCATCCTCGGCTCTGTAATCTGACGGATGAGCAGACATCCCAGATAAGCCAGAAGGATAATTGCAGCCTTTCCAGCCTCTCCCGTAAAAAGCAGAATTGCCATGCAGGGCCATAAAATCAGACCCGCCCCCAGTACCGGCAATGCATCCACCAGAGCCACCAGCGGCCCCAGCACCCACGCATAGGGCTGCTGGATAAGAAGAAATGCAAGGGTACAGACAATTCCATCCAGCACCATAATCAGCCCCTGTGCCCGGACATAGGTTTTCAAAGTATCCTTACATTTTGCAATCACGTTACATATATTTCTTCCCCATTGGGATTGTAACATTTTTTCCCGGATTTCCTCGTAATCCTGAATCATAAAAAATGTTGCCATCACCGTGATAATAACCTCAAACACAACACCAAATACCCGGCTTGCCATCTGCACCGAATAGGTTGTAACCTTGGGCAGCAGTGTAGAAACCGTATCCCCATCCACCTTATCCATCATGGATTCCACATAGGCAAAGCTTGCGCCGTCCTCCATCCGGAAAAATGTATCTACCTGGCAGCAGCAGTTTTTCAAAAAGCACATTATTTTAGCCTGATAAAATGGAAAATTCAGCCAGATGCTCTTTCCCTGCCCAAACAGATAACTGCCAACCCAGCATACCAGCAGTAAAATCACAACATAGAATAACACCACCGATAAAACCAGGAGCCATTTCTTCCTTTTTCCTCTCCAGATATCGGAATTCCGGTATAACCTTCGGAGAAAGGGATAATATAAAATTGACACAATACCGGCTATTACAAAGGGCAGGACAATTGGAAGTAAAAATCGAAATGCAAGATAGATACCTATTACGATGATGATTCCTGTGATTATCTTTTTCCGGTTCAATTTTATACCTCCTAAAATAAAAATATCGGGCAGAGTTCTGTATAGATATCTTGCCCGATATTCTTAAAATTCATCCAATTCTATTACTTCAAATGCATCTCCCTCCGGCTCGCATTTGAATATCATATGTTCTCCGGTAACAGGATGTTCAAATTCCAGCCTCGTTGCAAATAAAGCTATCTGCTGGTATTTCTTCTTTGTCTTTGCAAACAGTGGATTATATTTGGTATCTCCATAAATCCCTGCTCCTCTGCCTGCCATCTGTACCCGAATCTGGTGATGCCTTCCGGTAATCAAATCAATCAGCACATAGGAGAGAACCCCCTGGTCTGTCTCAAAAACATCCAGCACCTCATACTCCAGCTGTGCTTTTTTGGCACCCTTAGTCCCTTTTTTTACAATTTTGGATGTGTTTGTCTTTCCGTCCTTTACCAGATAATCCTCCAGCATTCCGCTTTCATCCGGAAGCTCGCCAGTGAGAATTGCCTGATAAAATTTAACCATTGTCCCATCCTGCACCTGGTCCGAAAGGCGGGCGGCAGCCCTCTGGTTTTTCGCAAATACCATAATCCCTCCCACCGGTCTGTCCAGCCTGTGCACCATGGCAAGGTAAGGCTCCTCTTCCAGCTCTTCCTCCTCAAAAATATGATTTTTTAAAAAACTTAAAAGGTCCGTGTCCCTGCTTTTGTCTCCCTGTGCCGGCATGCCATAGGGTTTCACGCACACAATAATATCCGCATCCTCATGTAATATTTCTACTTTCATTCTACACCTCATTCTCCTACTGATTCACATATCCCTGAGCAATACTCCGGTATTCCCTATACCGCTGTTAAATAATGCTAATATGAAACGCTGTGTCTGTCAATCCCCTTTACCCCAGAAAACGATACCCTATGCCCCAGACCGTTTCTATGTATTTTGGATTTTCCACATCTTCCTCAATCTTCTCCCTTATTCTCTTTACATGGACAGCAACCGTATTATAAATCCCGTCTCCAAGCTCTTCCTTCCACACGGTCATATAAATCTGTTCCTTTGTCATCACCTGATTGGGATGCTGGGCGAGAAATAGCAGCACATCAAATTCCTTCAGACGCATGGATATACGCTTTCCTCTTAGCATAACCTGGCGGCTGAAGGCGTCTATTTTTAATTCCCGGATTTCAATTAACCCAAATGGACGGGTCAGCCTTTTGTAGCGTTCAATATGCGCACGGATTCTCGCCATTAATTCTGCCTGCATATAAGGGATTACCATATAATCATCCGCTCCCGACTGAAACATTTTAATCTTTTCCCATTCCTCATTACATTCAGAGAGAACAACAATGGGTTTTCCTGTCATCTCTCTAATCTGCCTGCAAATTTCAAAACAGCGCTCCTCCGCCCTGCATTCCATCAAAATAATATCTGCCCGCTGCACCAGTCCCTCATATTCCCCAACAGAACCCAGCTCTGCTTCCATAACCTCATAACCGCTAAGCTGCGCATAATCACAAAGCCGGCTATGACTCCCCTGTATCTCATGTAACAACAAAATACTGTACAATCCACATCTCCTCTCATCAACCCCCATTAAAAAAAGCTATTACCGATGACTTTATACATCGATAATAGCATAAATAACTTCCCAATTCTAACTTGTAATAGCTTACCTTCATCCAACCTTCAGCTTGAATTTCTGAATCTCCTTATCGGTTTCAACAATGGCAATCTGTCCGCCAAGCGCCCGGAGCTTCTCATCAAAATCCTCATAACCGCGCTGAATATACTTAATATCCTCAATCACGGTGAATCCATCTGCCACCAGTCCGGCAATGACAAGGGCTGCGCCTGCACGCAAATCCGGTGCCACGATGCTTGCTCCTACAAAGCCCTCCACACCGTCTATAATCGCCGTGTTGCCTTCCACCTTAATCTGCCCGCCCATGCGGAACAGCTCATCTACATATTTGAAACGGTTTTCAAAAATACTCTCTGTGATAATGGAGGTTCCCTCAGACAGCGCAAGTACCACTGCCATCTGCGGCTGCATATCAGTTGGAAAGCCCGGATATGGAAGTGTCTTAATATTGGTAGAACGCAGTCTGTGATTGCTGACAACACGAACCGCATCATCATATTCCATAACCACTGCCCCAATCTCCTTGAGCTTGGAGGAAATTGCCTCTAAATGTTTTGGAATCACATTGCGGATTGTGATATCTCCCTTTGACGCAGCAGCAGCCACCATAAATGTACCTGCCTCAATCTGGTCCGGAATAATGGAATATTCTGTACCCTTTAGTTTTTCAACACCCCGGATACGGATTACATCAGTACCGGCACCCTTGATATTGGCGCCCATACTGTTTAAGAAATTGGCAACGTCTACAATATGCGGTTCCTTTGCCGCATTCTCAATTGTTGTTTTGCCCTCCGCCAAAACCGCAGCCATCATAACATTAATGGTTGCACCAACGGAAACAACATCCATGTATATGTGATTTCCAACCAGCTTCTCTGCCTCTACATGAATCATGCTGTTGTGAATATCTACCTTTGCACCCAGCGCCTTAAAGCCTTTGATATGTAAATCAATCGGCCGGCTTCCAATATTACAGCCACCAGGCAACGCCACACTGGATTTTTTATATTTCCCCAGCATCGCTCCCAGCAAATAATAGGATGCCCTGATTCTGCGGATAAACTCATCATCTACACAGTTATCTGCTTTGGGATTGATTGTCCCTCCACATATTTTAACCGTATGCTCATCTATATATTTTACTCTTGCACCAATTCCCTGAATTGCCTGCAATAACACTCTGGTATCTCTTACATTAGGAACATTGTCAATTATAACATCTTCATCTGTCATAATCGCCGCTGCTAAAATTCCTAATGCCGCATTCTTTGCCCCTGCAATGGAAACTTCTCCAACTAATGGATTGCCTCCCTTTATAACATATTGCTCCATAATGCACCTCGTATAGGTTTTTGTCTATATACACATAGACGTAATCAAGCTAATTATAGCATGAATAAACAATTTGTAAACTGTTTTTCTTTTCCAAAATGGATTTTTTAATTTTTTCTTAAGGATTTGCGGATGCCTACCAGCTAATCTGCTCCCCCTGATTTTCGGCTTCACAATAGATACAGCGGTAGGTTCTCTTCTCCCTGTCTGTCAGCTTAAAAATCTGCGAAATTCCCTGCTCTGTCGTTGTAATACAGCGTGGATTCTTGCATTTTACAACATTTACAATTTTTTCCGGCAGCTCAACCTTCTTCTTTTCCACAGTGACTCCATCCTTGATGATGCTGACAGAAATATCCGGGTCCACATAACCCAGGATATCCAGATTAATATCATAATCCGGATGGTCAATCTTTAAAATATCCTTTCTGCCCATCTTGTGGCTGACTGCATTCTTAATAATTGCCACAGAACAGTCCAGCTTATCCAGTCCCAGATATTTATACACAAGCATAGCCTTTCCTGCGGTAATATGGTCCAAAACAATTCCATTCTGAATACTGTCAATATTCATACCCTTTTCCTCCTTTTATTCCGGTCTCTCAATCCCAAGAAGCTTCATAATCAATGCCATTCTCACATATTTTCCATTCAATGCCTGTTTGAAATAACAGGCGCGGGAATCATCATCTACCTCTACAGCAATTTCATTTACCCTTGGCAACGGATGTAAGATGCTTAAATCCTCCTTTGCATTTTTCAGCTTCGGCATGTCCAGGATATATGTGTCCTTCAATCGGATATAGTCTGCCTCATTAAAGAAGCGCTCCTGCTGGACTCTGGTCATATATAAGATATCCAGCTGGTCAATCACCTCGTCAATGGTGCGCACCTGCTCATAAGCAATGCCTTTCCCCTCAAAAACCTCTTCCTTTAAATATTCCGGTATTTCCAGCTCCTCCGGCGATATCATAATATATCGTATATTGTCATAACGGGAAAGCGCTTTTATCAGTGAATGCACGGTTCTGCCAAATTTCAAATCTCCGCAAAAGCCCACTGTCACATCAGAAAGCCGTCCCTTTTCTCTCCGGATAGTCAGCAAATCCGTCAGCGTCTGGGTTGGATGGTTGTGTCCGCCATCCCCCGCATTTATGATTGGCGCATCTGATTTCAGGGAGGCAAGAAGTGGTGCTCCCTCCTTCGGATGCCGCATAGCAATAATGTCTGCATAACAGGATACCACCTTAACGGTATCCGCCACACTCTCTCCCTTTGAAGCAGAGGAGGACGAGGACGAAGAAAAACCAAGTACATTGCCACCCAGCTCCATCATTGCTGCCTCAAAGCTCAAACGGGTTCTCGTACTTGGTTCAAAAAAAAGGGTTGCCAGCTTCTTGCCCTCACAAACCTTTGCATATTTTTCTTTATGTGCAATAATATCGTCTGCCAAATCCAGCAGCTCATCAATCTCCTGCACACTCAAATCCATCGGGTCAATTAAATGTCTCATGTTATTCCTCCTCTTCTTTTTCACTCCGCAGTGGAATGTTATGCTCATTAAAGTATGCCTCTATCCGGGAGCGGTATTCCTTTCTGCACCTTAAGATATAGCATTTCTTTCCCGCAAACGCCTGAACCCGGACAGTGCTGATTTCATCATTCACAATCTGGTAAGCATGTATTTTTCCCCATTCCAGGTAAGTGGTTCCAATAAATACACCAATGGGAGCAATTCCGCTCTGCATTCTGCTGTTCAGAAAAATGAGCAGAATAAATGCTGTCACTGCCGGAAAGAAACGGTAGCTGTGACAATATAGCATTCCTGCCACCGACAGCAGAGCAAAATTCACATACAAAATCTCCAGTGGCCCGGTATTTCTTCCGTACCGGCTGTAAACGGTTATCTCCTTTTGCTTATCAATAGTTGAAAATGCAACAAAATCCGCCATTCCAAATCCCAGAAACAGGACAATGGACAGGATATTCCATACAACTTCTATTTCCAAGGCTTTCACTCCAATCTCGTACATAATACTATACCTACCACCAAAAATCCACCATTATTTCAAAATTCGCATGGGATAATCCGACAGGTTCATTTTATGTGAAATTTGATATCCGTAATATAAAAATCCCGGGAAACAATGAGCGGTTATTGTTCTCCCAGGATTTATAATCCGGTTATTCTGTTATTTGGTAAGCAGTGTTACCATAACTGCTTTTTCCGCATGACGGCGGTTTTCTGCCTGGTCTAAAATAAAGTCCAGATTGTCATCCACAACATCCTGACTGATTTCAAAGCCAACATGCATCGGCATATCATGCATTACCTTTGCCTTACCCCCGGCAAGAAACTCCTTATTAATCTGATATGGCATCATTTTGGCAAGGGTCTCCTCCTTCTGCTGCTGGTATGCCGGATTATTAAAGAATTCCATGTCTACCCAGGTATCCGTATACAGCACGTCCATCTCTGCCGCATATTTTTTCGCTTCATCCATAGACATAGACGAATCTAATTCCACATAGTGCCCGGTTGCCTTGGCATCCTCATAGAAGGAATCACTCACCGC
This sequence comes from uncultured Clostridium sp., assembly GCA_900544905.1. GTDB lineage: Bacteria > Bacillota > Clostridia > Lachnospirales > Lachnospiraceae > CAG-590. Next base: position 41,977 of record UQXF01000002.1, on the reverse strand, counting down.
CGTGTCATTTACAAGAGGTGTCAGACCATAAATGGTACCCTCTCCCATCTTTGAGAAAAATTCCACCAGAGAATTAAAGACATTATTCTTTGCACCAATATACAGCATTTTTACATTCAGGCTTCCAAAATGTTCCTTAAGGGTCAGGGCATCTGCCAAAATCTGACATGGATGGTAGGTGGAATCACACCCATTAATAAAAGGAACCGTTGCATTTTTATTGAATAATTCCACTGTTTCATTCTTAATCAGCCGTGCCATAATAATATCCACATTGCGGCACACATACTTAATCTCCGATACCGTTTCCCCCAATACAAAGTTGGAATCCTTCCAGAGCTGGTTATAATAGGTTCCACCCAGTTCCGTAATACCTGTTGTAAAGGAGAGAAAAGTTCTTGTGGAAGTCTTTTCAAATAATGTGTATAATTTCTTACCTTTCAGCGCCTCTGAATACTTCTCCGGAGACTTTTTCATGTCATAAGCCAAATCTAGAATTGCATTCAATTCTTCTTTACTGAAGTTGCTAAAATTAATCATATTTTTCATCCTGCGTATCCCTCTTTCTTCGTTTTGATTCTAGCCCGTATAAATCACAATAGACTTTTATTATACATACAATCTCTTATAAAATGCAACCATAATCTGTCACATTACAAAAATATGTACTATTCTCCACTATTCTGCTCCTCTGTCTCAGCAGAAATTTCTGTATTATTTTGTACCGCCTGATTATTCTTACGTTTCAGACGTTTCTGTCTGCGCCTGTCTACCGGTCTCATATTGGCTGCCGCCGCTTCCTGTCTGGCGCGCTGAATCTCCCGCAGGGTCTGGTCTAACTTCTGGTATCTCTCCTCTGCTCTTGCCTCCTGCTCCTTCGTCATACCGGTAATCTGTGTAACCACCGCATTTGCAGCATGCTCTCCAGCACTTTTTCCAATCAGTTCATTATTTTCCTGAATTGCATTGGAAAGAATACGATTCATCAGCTGTTGAAACTGCTCCATTTTCTCTTCATTGGAAAGAATTTTCTGCTTCACCGATACAAGCTCTGTATCTCTGGAAGGGTTGTCCTCTTCTCCGGCTACCGCCTGAACCGCATCGGTTGTTTTTACCTTTTGTCCCTTTGCAATCTGCTCTCTGCGCATCTCTAAATAATTACGGATTGCTTTCAGCTGGAGTCCTTTTTCCTTTAAATCCCGAACCTTGGAAAGTACTTCAATATCCTTCTTCGTATAGTATCTATGTCCCATCTCATTTCGATGGATATCCATCTTCAGTTCTTCTTCCCAGTAACGAAGTACATGAGATTCTACGCCTACCATGGCTGAAGCCTCTTTAATCAGATAATAATCTTCTTTCATATTCTGTCCTCCCTGTATTGAATCCGCTGTATGAGTGCTTTTAAGAACCACTCATGCATATACGTTCATTATAGGGAAAAAATTCCAAATATAATAGTAGGTATCATCTTCAAAATTCTGATGAATTCTCTTAAGACTCGACACGCTGCCCTGTTGCTTCTTCTAAATTCTCCGTAGCTGCCTGCTCCGTTGTTGCTTCCTGTGTCACTGCCTCTTCTGTCACAGCTTCCGTTGTCGTTTCTTTTTTGTTATTCTCCTTTGTTACCATCTCTGTGGTTACATCATTTTTCACGAATTTACAACGTCCCTTTTTATCTGCCTTATAAATCTTGCCTTTATAAGTAAAGCGCTTATTCTTAACCAGACATCCCTTTTCATTAAAATAATACTTGTATTTCCCGATTTTCATCAGTGTGCTCTGCGCCCGGACGCCTGATTTCTTAAGGTAATATTTTTTGCCACCCTTGGTAATCCATTTTTTCTTCTGAACTACGCCCTTGCTGTTACAATAGTAATAGTTCCCTTTATATTTCTTAAAGCCCTTTGAGCGTTTTCCCTTTGCGTTAAAATAATAGGTTTTACCGCTGATTTTTACCATTTCACTCTTTGCCACGCTTCCGTCATCGGTCACATAAACAAGTGTATTACCCTTATACAGCCATTGTTTCTTCAGAGCATAACCACTGCCGCCCACATAGTAGGATTCCCCCTCAAAGGTTACCCACTTTTTCTTCTGCAGTACTCCCTTTGTGTTAAAATAATAGCTCTTCTTTCCGATTTTATAAAGACCTGTGACCCGGTAACCCTTTTTATCCAGATAGTATTTTTTCTTTTTAACCGTAATCCACTTCTTTTTCTGAACCTTGTCCGCCTTTATGTACTGGTAATGGATTCCATCTGCCGCCTTTTTCCAGCCGGTAAATGGAGCCTTTGCCTCCGTTGCAGCTGTTGTGGCTTCCTCTGTTTTATCCTCTGTGGCTGCCTGCTCTGTGGTATTACCGGAAGGATTCGGCACCACTGTTCCGGAAGCAAGCACAGAATCATAATTCCCGGCATGTTCATAATAGCTTACCGTGACGGTTGTCAGATTAATAATCCGTCCCCATTTAATCTGGCATCCATTCGGATAATTCGCCTCGGCTGCCATAATATTATTTCCGCTTCTTGCTATGACAAACACAGAATGACTGCCGTTGATTCTCACAATATCCCCAACCTGGATATTTGCTATCTGGGTCTTGCTTGGACTATTATATGTAATCCATGTAGTATCGCCAAATACATCATAGCCTAATTTGTTGGCAAACCCCATGCACTGGGTTGCCAGTAAATGCCCGCCTCCGGCAAAATGATTGCAGGTACAGCCGCCTGTTCCATAAACATGGCTCACCCCCGAAGTCTTATGAAGCGTGCAGGGCTTGCTTGTATAACCATCCGAATTATCCTTTGTGCTTCCCACATGGTTCCAATACTTTCCGTCAGGAAATTCCGTCTTTAATTCCGTGATTCTGGTATTAAAATCAATTCCTGCCGCCTGACTGCTACACGGCGCTGCCATAAAAAGAAAACCGGCAAGACCAATAAATACCCGTATCCGTTTCCACACCAGGCTTCTGTGCTTCTTCTTTGAAATCATCCGTACCCTCCATCCTATTATCCTGCGTATTGTAATCAACTGCTGCAATATATAATCATCATTATATACACGGTTCCTGTTAAATTCCTGTGAATAACAGCCATTATTATTGTAACAGCTTTTTCAGATATTGTCCCGTATAACTTTCTTTACATTGTACTACTTCCTCCGGTGTTCCTGCAACAACAATTGTTCCTCCCTTGTCGCCGCCCTCTGGTCCGATATCAATAATATAATCTGCGGTTTTGATGACTTCCAGATTATGTTCAATCACAACCACGGTATTGCCGCCCTCTGACAGACGCTGAAGTATCTCCACCAGCTTGTGCACATCCGCAAAATGCAGGCCCGTAGTAGGCTCATCTAATATATAAATGGTTCTTCCGGTACTTCTTCTGGAAAGCTCTGTGGCTAATTTCACGCGCTGTGCCTCGCCGCCACTCAAGGTTGTAGAGGGCTGTCCCAACCGGATATAGCCAAGACCTACTTCCTTTAACGTCTCAATCTTCCTTAAAATAGACGGAACATTCTGAAAGAAATTACACGCCTCATCTACTGTCATATCCAGCACATCATAGATATTCTTACCCTTATAGGTAACCTCTAAGGTCTCCCTGTTGTACCGCTTGCCACCGCATACCTCACATGGTACATACACATCCGGGAGGAAATGCATCTCTATCTTGATAATACCGTCACCCTTACATGCCTCACAGCGTCCGCCGGAAATATTGAAGGAAAATCTTCCCTTCTTATAGCCCTTAGCCTTTGCTTCCTTTGTTCCTGCAAACAAATCCCGAATCATATCGAAAACTCCGGTATAGGTTGCCGGATTTGACCGTGGTGTTCTTCCAATCGGAGACTGGTCGATATTAATAACCTTGTCAAGCTGTTCCAATCCTTCAATTGCATCATGGGCTCCCGATTTCATCCTGGCACGGTTTAACTCCTTTGCCAGATGCTTATATAATATCTCATTTACCAAGGAGCTTTTCCCGGAACCGGACACCCCGGTGACACAGGTCATAACCCCCAGCGGAAATGCCACGTCAATATTTTTCAGATTATTCTGTCTTGCGCCCTTCACGGTAATCCAGCCCGTTGGCTCTTTCCGCTTTTCCGGCACCGGAATCTTAATGCGCCCGGACAGATACGCACCGGTAATGGACTTTTTATTCTTCATAATCTGTGCTGCCGTTCCCTGGGCAATCACCTCTCCACCATTTTCTCCCGCACCGGGTCCGATATCCACAATATGGTCTGCCGCCAGCATGGTATCCTCATCATGCTCTACCACAATCAGGGTGTTGCCAAGGTCCCGGAGATGCTTCAGTGTTGCAATCAATTTATCGTTGTCCCGCTGGTGAAGACCGATACTCGGCTCGTCCAAAATATAGGCAACCCCCACAAGTCCGGAACCAATCTGGGTCGCAAGCCGGATTCTCTGTGCCTCGCCTCCGGATAACGTACCAGTAGGTCTGTAAAGTGCAAGATAATTCAAACCTACATCCATTAAGAAATTCAGTCTCGCCTTAATTTCTTTCAAAATTCCCCCGCCAATAAACTGCTGGCGCTCCGTAAGCTCCATATTGTCCAGAAATTCCACCAGCTTATCTATAGACATGGTGGTAATCTCATATATATTCTTGCCTGCAACCGTAACAGCAAGGGATTCTTTTTTCAGCCGCTGTCCCTCACAGACATCACAGGGCGTTATAGTCATAAAGGTCTCATACTCTTCCTTCATAGACTCAGAACCCACCTCACGATAGCGTCTCTGTACATTGCGAATCAGTCCTTCAAATGCCACATCATATATTCCTTCACCGCGCTGTCCCTTATAATGAACCTTAACCTCATGTCCATTTGTACCATGAAGAATAATGTTTCTTGCTTCCTCTGTCATCTGGTTAAATGGTGTATTTAAATCAAAATTATACTCCTCTGCCAGAGCATCCAGTATGGCTCTTGTATAGGATTTCTTATCTGTACAGGACTGCCAGCCCAGCACAGTAATCGCACCATCTGCTATGGAAAGGTTCTGGTCCGGTATCATTAAATCCACATCAAATTCCATCTTATAGCCAAGTCCGAAACAGGTAGGACAAGCTCCAAATGGGTTATTGAAGGAAAAGCTTCTCGGCTCAATCTCATCAATACTGATTCCACAGTCCGGACAGGAAAAGCTGGAGCTCATATTAATTGGTTTCCCGCCAATCACATCCACCACCATGATACCTTCCGCCAGCTTCATAACCGCTTCAATGGAATCATTTAAACGTCTCTCAATACCCTTCTTCACCACAAGGCGGTCTACTACAATGGAAATATCATGCTTTTTATTCTTGTCCAGGGTAATCTCCTCCGACAAATCATACAGGGAGCCGTCCACAATAACACGTACATATCCGCTTCTCTTCGCCTGGGCGAGAACTTTTTCATGTCTTCCCTTTCTTCCCCTGATAACCGGTGCCAAAAGCTGAATTTTTGTGCCCTCCGGCAGCTCCATAACCGCATCCACCATCTGGTCTACTGTTTGCCTTTTAATCTCTTTCCCGCATTTTGGGCAATGAGGGATTCCGATTCTTGCATACAAAAGGCGGAAATAATCATAGATTTCCGTCACCGTTCCCACCGTGGAACGTGGATTGCGGTTCGTAGATTTCTGGTCAATGGATATCGCTGGGGATAAACCCTCGATTTTCTCCACATCCGGTTTCTCTGCCTGTCCTAAAAATTGTCTTGCATAAGAGGACAGGGATTCCATATAACGGCGCTGTCCCTCTGCATATATTGTATCAAATGCAAGAGATGATTTACCGGAACCGGAAAGACCGGTGAGAACCACCAATTCATCTCTTGGAATCTTAATATCAATGTTCTTTAAATTGTGCTCCTTTGCACCCTTGATTGTAATGTATTGCTTCATTGGTTTGTTCCTTTCTGTTACTGTCTGAATTAGGCGTTTGCGAAACTCTGTTTTCGCTGCTGACCGTTGTGCGATATAATACATTTCACCAGTAACTTCTTTTCATATTATCGATTATTATTAAATTATTTGCAAGAATTTATTATTTTTAGGTCTGGGACATTTTTCAAATAGATTCTTGACGTTTTTTCTTTATCACTCACAACCGAACCTCAGTTCGCACAGGTAAAAGTATAGCAGACTGTTCAAAAAAAGTACAGAACAAAATCGAATATTTGTTCTGTACTTATATATCAGTCTATATTTACTCATTTTATAACCGCCGCATCACTGCCACTTATCCGCCATGGTATAAAACTGGTAATACATTCCCTGCTTCTCCATCAGTTCATCGTGGCTTCCCTCCTCCACGATGCCCTCCTGGGTAAGCACCAGTATCCGGTCCGAATTTCGGATACTGGAAAGTCTGTGTGCAATCGTCAGTGTTGTTCTTCCCTTCGACAGCTTTACCAGGGACTTTGCCACCTCAAACTCACTCTCATTGTCCAATGCCGAGGTAGCCTCGTCCAATATGAGAATTGGCGGATTTTTCAGGAAAACCCTGGCAATACTGATTCTCTGTTTCTGTCCGCCGGATAACTTCACACCGCGCTCTCCGATGTACGTGTCATAACCATCCTTGAGCTCCTTTATAAAAGCATCTGCCCCGGCAAGCCTTGCCGCCTCTGTCACCTGCTCCCGTGTTGCATCCGGTTTCCCATAAACAATATTGTCGTAAACCGTTCCGGAAAACAAATATACATCCTGCTGGACAATCCCGATATGCTGCCGCAGGCTCTTTAACGTATAATCCCTGATATTTTTCCCGTCTAACCGGATACAGCCGGTATCAATATCATAAAACCTTGGTATCAGATTACAGAGTGTAGTCTTACCGCCGCCGGACGGTCCCACAATCGCAACCTTCTCCCCCGCCTTTATGGATAGATTCAGGTTTGAAAATACCATATTGTGGTCATCCGGATATTCAAAGCTTACATTTTCAAACTCAATATCTCCTGACACATGTTCCAAAGGCTGTGCCCCTTCTTCGTCAAATATGTCAATATCTGCATCCATAATCTGCAAAAAACGCTCAATCCCTGTCATGCCCCGCTGGAACTGCTCGGCAAACTCAATAATTCTGCGTATCGTAGCAATCAGGGTTGTAACATAGAGCATATATGCCACCAAATCGCCGGGCTTTATCAGCCCCTTAACCATAAAAATTCCGCCACCTGTCACCACGGCAAGATACATGATGCCATCAAACATTCTTGTGGTTGTCTGAAATGCTGCCATATATTTATAGGTTTCCTTTTTTATTTCAAAGAAATGCCGGTTGTCTACAGCAAATTTTTCATTTTCCATATCCTCATTTGTGAAAGCCTTCACTACCTTCTGCCCTAAAAGGCTGTCTTCAATACGGGCGTTCAGCTCTCCAATCTGATATCTCTGTTTGGAAAATGCCCGCTTCATCCTTTTATTTAAAGCCATGCAGGTAAAAAACATAACCGGCACGATACAGAAAATAATCAGTGTAAGCCAGAAATTAATCCCGGACAAAATAATAAATCCAGCCACCGCCTTGATTGCTGCAATGAAGAACTCCTCCGGACAGTGATGGGCAAACTCCGTCACATCAAACAGGTCATTGGTAATCCTGCCCATAATCTGCCCCACCTTTGTATTGTTATAATAGGTATTAGAAAGCTTCTGAAGATGGGAATAGGCATCCCTTCTCATAGTAGTCTCGATTTTAGCACCCATTACATGACCCACATCTGCCATATAGTAATTGGCAATACTGTCTATGATTCTAAGTCCCAGATACAATGCACCAAGCATCAAAATGGTCTTTACCGACAGCGACGCCAAATCCCGCATTCCCTCATTGGTAATATAACGCATGATAAGGGGCAGCACCAGTTCACAAATGGTTGTCAGTGCCGCACAGAACAAGTCCAGCGCCACCGTTCCGACGTGTTCCCTGTAATAGGGAAGAAATCTCCTTAAAAGCTCTGTTGTCCTGTATTCCTTGTTATCCATTCTTCTCACCTCATTACTTTATTTCGCAATTACCTGATATTTTTTGCTAAAAGTGATTTGAGTATAACAGACAATTTATGAAAAGTACAATTTATTTTTTACTACTCCTCTTTTTATATCTTAAGATTTCTTTAAGTTTTTTTAAGATTTCTTAAGATTAAATTTTATTGTATATTCATGTATTATATGTTACTTTGTGACAATGTGGTTAATAAAATCAAACAAAAACAGCAAGATATGAAACAAGCGTTTGCAATATAAATATGGGAGGCAATTATGAACAATGTATTAGAATATCTCGAAGCCAGTGCAGCAGCCTTTCCCAACAAGACCGCGGTCAAAGACGATAAAAGCTCCTGTACATACAGTGAGCTGCTGGCAGATGCAAAAAAAATCGGAATACTGCTGGCAAGACAGACAGATATTAAAAAACCCATCGCTGTGTTTATGGATAAAAGCGTTATCACCCTGAAGGCATTCATGGGAATCCTGTATGCAGGATGTTTTTACACCCTGGTGGACCCAGCCTTTCCTGCCGACCGAATCCGGCAGCTTCTCAATACACTACATACCGATATTGTGATAACGGAAAAAAATCAGGCGGAAAAGCTTAACAGCGCAGGGTATAATAAAACAATTATATATACAGAGGATTTATTCACGGAAAAAAGCGAGGAAGCTGCTGATGCAATGCTTATGCAGCTCCGGCATAAGCTGGTGGATACAGACCCGGTTTATTGTAATTTTACATCCGGCTCCACCGGTGTTCCCAAGGGCGTTCTAATCTGCCATCGTTCCGTTATTGATTTTATCGAGCAGTTCACCGAAACATTTGGCATTACCTGCGATGATGTAATCGGCAACCAGGCACCCTTTGATTTTGATGTGTCGGTAAAGGATATTTACAGCACATTAAAGCTCGGAGCAACCCTGATAATCATCCCAAGGTCTTACTTTATGTTTCCCAATGCAGTGGTAGACATGTTAGATGACAACAGGGTGACCACCCTGATTTGGGCGGTATCAGCGCTTTGCCTGTTAAACCGTCTCCATGGACTAAAACACAAAGCGCCGTCGGGAATCAATAAAATTATGTTCAGCGGTGAAATGATGCCAATAAAACAGTTAAATATCTGGCGCTCCTACTATCCGGATGCCATGTTTGTCAATCTGTACGGTCCGACTGAAATTACCTGCAACTGCACATATTATATAATAGACAAAGAGTTTTCGGAAAATGACAGGCTTCCAATGGGACAGGCATTTGCCAATGAACGGGTATTTTTATTGGATGAGGATGACAACGAAATACCATATACCAAACCTGGGGTGACCGGCGAGCTATGCGTGGCAGGCACATCCCTTGCCCTCGGCTATTACAATGATTCTGCCGCCACTGCAAAAGCCTTTACACAGAACCCGCTGCAGTCCGGCTGGCCGGAAACCATTTACCGGACCGGTGACCTGGCATACTACGGAGCTGATAATATGCTCTATTTTGCCGGGCGAAGGGATTTTCAAATCAAACATATGGGACACCGCATTGAGCTCGAAGAAATAGAGAGTGTTCTCGGCAGTGTCAGCACCGTAGAGCATGCCTGCTGCTTTTTTGATGAGGAAAAAGGAAAAATTGTGGCTTTCTATGTGGGCGGGAATGACAAGAAGCAGATTCTTAACGATATGAAACAAAAGGTGCCGGAATATATGCTTCCCAATATCCTCCGCTGTGTGGAATCCCTTCCTCTTACAAAAAACGGAAAAACCGACCGCCGTCTTATAAGAGAGCTTTATCAGAACAAAAGGATGAGAGGATGAATTACATGCAACAGGACATGCTTCCATTTATAGCTTCCCATTACGGAACGCCCACATACGTATTTGACATGCAGAGTCTGCCTGAACGGATTGCACTGATACGAAGCAGGCTCCCGGCAGGAACGCAGCTATGCTTTGCCATGAAAGCAAACCCTTTTTTGGCAGGCCCACTCTCCCGGCTGACAGACAGACTGGAGGTGTGCTCCCCGGGAGAATATGAAATCTGCATTCGGGAACAGATAGACCCTGAAAAGATTGTGGTATCCGGTGTCAACAAAACCATGGAATCCATGGAACGGATTTTCTCCTACAGCCATGGTGCAGGCATCTACACAATAGAATCCGAACTGCACTACAGGATACTCAGACAATGCGCCGGCAGGCTTGACAGAAGGCTTAAGGTGCTGCTGAGACTTTCAAGCGGCAATCAGTTTGGCATGGATAAAACCAGCTTAGAACGGGTGCTTGCCATGATACAGACAGATAACGCCATGGATGTAATCGGAATCCATTATTATTCCGGTACACAGAAAAAAGGACAGAAAATCCAACAGGAACTGCAACAGCTGGATACCTACGGCAGACAGCTGCTGGACAAATATAATCTGGACAGCTTAGAGCTGGAATATGGTCCCGGTCTTATGGTTTTATACTTTGAAAATGCCAGTGATGCAGAGCTTTCCGCAGCTGACGACAACAGCCAGCTTGATATGTTAAACCATTCTCTGGCAGCCATAGCCTCATACCAGCACATTTCTATTGAGCTTGGAAGATTTCTGACATGGAACTGCGGATATTATATGACACAGATAATGGATATTAAGCATACCGCTGACACAGGCTTTATCATTGTGGATGGGGGCATCCATCACATAAACTATTACGGTCAGATGATGGGTATGAAAAAACCCTATATGCAGATTATAAGAACTAAGGATACCCCTGGAAATGCTGGAAAATGGACCATTTGCGGCTCCTTATGTACCGTAAATGACGTATTGGTGCGGCAGGTGGAGCTTGATGCCTTTGATATCGGCGACATTTTAGTCTTTGAACGCTGTGGCGCTTATGCCGTCACCGAGGGTATGGCACTGTTTTTAAGCCGGGAGCTGCCACAGGTGCTCTTAATTGATACGGATGGGAACATTCAGATTTTAAGAAACCGGACACAAATTAATGTATTAAATGGAAAAACGGAGGAAAAGGAAGATGGAAGAATTAATTGAAATTTTAGAGGAGCTTTTACCGGGAGAAGATGTGGCAAACTGTACCACACTGATTGATGACCATATTTTAAATTCCTTTGGTATTTTGTCTCTCGTATCGGAAATTGAGGACGCATTTGATATTGAAGTTTCCCCGGCAGAGCTGACGCCTGAGAATTTTAATTCCGCAGCAAAGCTCTGGGAAATGATTAACCGGCTAAAGGAGGAAAATTAGATTGGAGTATCATTTACTGACCTACAGTCTGTTATTTCTGCCTGTTGTAATTCTTTTATACCAGCTTACACCAGCCCGCTTCCGCTGGCTGGTGCTTCTTACTGCCGATTATGTGTTTTTCTGGATGGTCAGCAAGTGGCTGATTCTGTATCTGTTCATTGCAACCCTTGCCACCTATGGCACAGGCAGGCTTCTTGCCTATGTCGCTGAACACGCATCTGTAAAGGGAAAACAGCTGACAAAAAAGAAGCGTTATATTCTTGCCGGCGGTATTGCGATTACGCTTGGAATGCTGATTGTATTCAAGTATTTAAAGGTATTTGGACTTACCCTTATCGCACCAATTGGTATATCCTACTATACCCTGGAAACCATTTCCTATATGACAGATGTGTACAGGGGAACCATCAAAGCAGAGAAAAACCTTGCAAAGGTTGCCCTGTTCTTAAGCTTTTTCCCACAAATCATGGAGGGACCTATCAGTAAATTCTCCGAAACAGCAGACACCCTCTATGCCGGAAGGAGCATTGAATATAGCAATCTGGCATCCGGATACCAGCGGATTTTGTGGGGACTGTTTAAAAAGATGATGGTTGCCGACAGGCTTGCTCCCGTAATTTTTAAAATATTTGGAGATTACGAAAAATACGATGGTTCGGCAATCGCTGTTGCAGTGGTCTGCTACACTATTCAGCTCTATACGGAATTTTCGGGATGTATGGATATCATACTGGGAAGCGGTAAAATATTCGGTGTGAAGCTCCCGGAGAATTTCCGGCAGCCATTTTTTGCAAAAAATGCCTCGGACTTCTGGCGCAGATGGCATATTACTCTGGGAAGATGGCTGAAGGACTATGTATTTTATCCTCTTTCCCTGGCAAAACCTGTAAAAAAGCTTGCCAAAAAGGTGAAGGGTGTCTGGGGCATTGGTGTCAGCAAATTTGTGGCACCAATTATTGCATTGTTTTTTGTATGGCTTTCAAACGGTATCTGGCATGGCGCCGGATGGACATATCTGTTTTATGGTATGTACTATTTTGTATTGATTTTTATTGAAAATATAACGGAAGCACCAATAGAAAAATTTATTGAGCGAAAGAATATACACACAGAAAAAATCGGCTGGCGTCTTCTTACTGCATTAAAGCTTTTTATAATTGTTAATGTTGGTGAATTGTTCTTTCGTGCCAGCAGTATTACCCAGGGCTTCGGCATGCTGGGAAGAATTTTTACCAGCTTTCATATTTCTGTGCTGAAGGAAATGGACTTTGGTCTGGATAATTATGATATCCTTCTTTCCCTTGCCGGAATATTTATTGTTCTGGTGGTAGACATTATTCATGAAAAAGGTATTTCCATCCGGGAGAAGGTTGCTTCCTTGAACCTTCCGCTTAGATGGAGCTTCTGGTATGCCGTCATTTTCTGTATCGTAATATTCGGTGCCTATGGCGCTGGCTATACGGTTGTAGATATGATTTATGCCACCTATTAGGTACCGGCTGCTTTTAACGGAGGAATCGAACATTGAAAACACACAAGAATTTATTGAAATGCACAGGGTTCTTGCTGGGCCTTGTTATACTGCTTATTATAATTTCATTCTTTTTCCAGCGAAAGGATGGTCTTTATGTGTATGACTCCCTTTCTGTCAGCGTAAAAACTGCTGATATAAAAGCAGAGCCAGACAACAGTCTGGATATACTCTTTTTCGGTGACAGTGAAAGTTATGCCGCCTTTTCTCCCCGGCATTTATACTCCAAATACGGCTATTCATCCTATGTGTGCGGTACAGCGGCACAAAAAGTCTGCGATACCTACGCAATCTTAAAGGATGCCTTTGAAACCCAATCTCCAAAGGTTATTGTACTGGAAACCAACTGCCTGTTCCGTGATTTGAAATCCAAGGAAGAGAATCCGGATTTGGTCATGAACTATTTAACAGACACCCTTCCCGTATTTGCAAATCACGCATCCTGGAAAAAGGCTGCCCGGAAGCTGCTGCCAAAAAGCCGGGATGAGCGACGCAGAAAACAAAAGGGATTCATTGTAAGAAAGAATGTAATACCCTATAAGGGCGGCAAGTATATGAAAAAAACCAAAAAGAAACGTACCGTCAAAAAGGACATTTCCTCTTATCTGGAGCAAATTGTTACCCTATGCGAAGAAAACCAGGCAAAGCTTCTTCTGGTAAGTACGCCGTCGCCAAAAAACTGGAACTACAAAAAGCATAACGGCGTGCAGGAGTGGGCAGATTCCCATAGTGTTGATTACATTGACCTCAATCTGGAGGAGGGAGTTAAAATAAACTGGAAGAAGGATACCAAAGACGGAGGCGACCATTTAAATCTCAGCGGTGCAAAAAAGGTGACAAGCTTTATGGGGGAATACTTCCGTGCAAATTATACACTGGAGGATAGATGCAGGGAATCCGGCGATTAGCCTTAAAACATGCTTACGCATCATAGTCCCTGAGCGTCACCTTTAACTCCTTGAGTCTGTCTCTATACTCTGCTGCCATCTCAAAGTTAAGCTCTGCTGCCGCTGTCTCCATTTTCTTCGTGTATTTTTTAATCTCTGCCTGCAGCTCTTTTCTGGACATGGACTCAATGTCCTTCTCCTGCAGCTTTGCATTCAAGGCCTCAACATCCTCATCTGTTGAAGTGGTTATCAAATCACGAATTGACTTCTGTATTGTAGTCGGAGTAATACCATGCTCCTTATTATAGGCATCCTGAATCTGACGTCTGCGGTTGGTCTCATCAATCGCCACGCGCATGGAACGGGTAATCTCGTCCGCATACATAATAACCCTGCCCTCACTGTTACGTGCAGCACGTCCAACTGTCTGTACCAGTGAGGTCTCGGAACGGAGAAATCCCTCTTTATCCGCATCCAGAATCGCAACCAGTGTAATTTCCGGAATATCCAGACCCTCTCTTAACAGGTTGATTCCCACTAACACATCGAAAACACCCATACGCAGGTCCCGTACTATCTCAATCCGCTCTAAGGTATCAATATCAGAATGAAGATATTTTACCTTCACTCCCTGGTCCCTCAGATAATCTGTCAAATCCTCTGCCATACGCTTTGTGAGGGTTGTCACTAATATTTTATTGCCCTTTTCCACTTCTTTGTTCACCTCAGACAGCAGGTCATCCACCTGACCCTCCACCGGTTTCACTTCAATTAACGGGTCAAGAAGCCCGGTTGGGCGGATTAACTGCTCTGCACGAAGCAGTTCATGCTCTGCCTCATAATCAGACGGTGTGGCAGACACGAACATAACCTGGTCCAGCTTCTCCTCAAACTCATCAAACCGCAATGGACGGTTATCCATGGCAGAGGGAAGACGGAAGCCAAAGTCCACCAATGTCTGTTTTCTGGAACGGTCTCCCGCATACATACCCCGGATTTGCGGCACCGTAATATGGGACTCATCTATAATCATCAGAAAATCATCCTTAAAAAATTCCAGCAGCGTATTCGGAGTTGCTCCCGGCTCTAATCCAGCCAATGGTCTGGAATAATTCTCAATACCGGAACAAAAGCCTGTCTCTTTTAGCATCTCCATATCGAAATGCGTCCGTTCACTGATTCTCTGTGCCTCAAGAAGCTTGTCATTTTCCTTGAAGTAAGCAACCTGCTGTTCCAGCTCTGCTTCAATCTCCTCCACAGCACGCTCAATCTTGTCCTGTGCCACAACATAGTGGGAGGCAGGGAAAATAAATGCACAGTTGATTCCTCTTTTTACCTCTCCGGTAAGAGGGTCAAATTCCACCATACGGTCAATCTCATCCCCAAAAAACTCAATACGGATAGCATCCTCAAAGGTGGAAACCGGCAAAATCTCCAGCACATCCCCATGTACCCGGAAAGTTCCCCTTTTAAAGTCCATTTCATTCCGTTCATACTGAATATCAATTAAATCCGAAATCAGCTTATCCCATTCATAGGTCATTCCTGTTCGGAGAGTAAGCATCATTTCCTCATAATCCTCCGGCGAACCGATACCATAGATACAGGATACCGAAGAAATGACAATGACATCCTTCCGCTCAATCAGGGCTGCAGTTGCCGAATGTCTTAATTTATCAATCTCATCATTGATGGAAGAATCCTTCTCAATGTAAGTATCGGTGGAAGGTACATATGCCTCCGGCTGGTAATAATCGTAGTAGGAGACAAAATATTCCACTGCATTATTCGGGAAAAATTCCTTAAACTCACTATACAGCTGGGCTGCCAGCGTTTTGTTGTGTGCAATAATCAATGTCGGTTTATTCAGTTGTGCAATTACATTCGCCATGGTAAAGGTTTTTCCGGAGCCGGTAACTCCTAAAAGTGTCTGAAACTGATTACCTTCTTTGAAACCTTTCACTAATTGTTCGATTGCTTTAGGCTGGTCGCCGGTAGGCTTAAATTCGGAATGTAAAACAAAGTGTTCCATAATGGATATTACACCTCCTGTTTGCAAAACTTTATGATTTTCACGAAAGCAATGAGCCATGTAGCCTGAAAAAAGGAATCTCCGAAATGTCCACATTCCAGGGGATTCCTGATTTTTCAGTGCTATAGGGCGAATGCCCGTGAGCAAAAAGGCTTTGCCTTTGAGCTTGCATGGCTTTATTGTAGAAGAAGACAAAATTTTCAAAAAAAGCTTCGCTTTTGTCTTCACGCATATTATAGCACAGCACTATTATCATTGCAACGAATATTTGAACATCTGTTCGTTTTCTCTGATTTAATGTTATAAGTCCCCGTTACTGTCAGTAATCGTCGGCAACTTTTTTCATTCATAATTTATCCGATATTACAAACCTGTCCAAAATACCATTGCTTTCTTTATGACGGTTAATACCCTGCCTTTGCTAACAGTTCCTTCCGGTCTTCAATTCTCTTCCCTTCCAAACCAATCATGTGTCCCATTGTAGGGTATGCATATCCCTTCCCATCTCTCTTCGGTGCTTTCACTGACATCAATATCTCACCATACAGTTCCTCTACCTTTTCCACCTCAAACACTTGAGCCTTCCATGCTTAAGGTGCACGCCCTTGCCGTTCAGCTATGTACTTCCTTGTTACCTAGATGTACTCGGGACTCTCACCCGTAAGAGCTCGTCCACGGCGCACAAACTAACAAAATCCGTAAATATTTCTATCTACGGATTCACTTAGTTCTATTACTCCCCGAATATATTAAATTTACCTATTCATCACTAAACTTTTTGAGAAAGCATTCAACCTCTGCTATTACCTTTCCTGCTGCCAAAATCTGCTGTTCTGCTTTCTCTGTAGACACAATAAAAAAATCATCATAATCAGACTTTTCTCTTAACTGCTGAAGTTTTGCTATCATGCGTCCTAATTCTCTCGGAAATACCTCTGTTGCCACATACATTTTATTAAAATATGCTACCACATCCTTATGACGCTTAAAGTCTTTTTCCTCAATTGCCAATACAGCCTTCATCGCATAAAATGACGCATAATAGGAACGATTGATGGCATCTTTTATCATCCCATTATCCAACATAATTTCAGATGCTTTCAAGCTTTCTTTTGCTTGTTCCAACCGGTATTTACACAAATTCCAACGTCTTTCATCCAACAATCTCAACCCCCTCACATTCCACATTATCATAAAAAGGCAGCGCACCAAGCCAATACTGGAAATGTGCTTCATTTTTCACAATGACAGAAATGTGCACTCCATATTCCATCAAAAGGTCAAATGCCACATCATATAAAGCATCCTCTATCGGCTCAATCTTATCCTCTGGCAAAGAGGTTAGAATCATAACATCTATATCCGAGTTTTCATTATAATCCCCACGAGCGTATGAACCATACACTAGAATCCTGCTTAAATCCTTTCCCATAAGTTCTCTAACACTCTGTGCAAACATCAATAAAATATTTTGAATGCTTTCCATAGCAATCCCTTCTTTCACTAATAATTACATTATAATCAACTTGCAGAAAAATAACAACATCTTTTCTGACACGAATAATTTTGTATCTCTGATTGCGTTATTTTAGAATTTTCCTGCAGGGCATTCCGCCCGGAGAATAAATTCCAAGGAATCACAACTGAATAGTAACATAGGGAACAAATCCTTCCGCCTGCGGTTGATTCATTCCCTATGTATTCTTCATGATACTAGTATAGCACAGCACTATTATCAATGCAACGGAAAATTTGAACATCAGTTCGTGTTTGTTGCATTTATTTTATTTCCGCCTTTTTATAAACCTTATACAGTACAGGTTGAAGAATCAGGCATATTCCCGCGTAAACGGGTATGATAACCGCTGCTATTGTCACCACTTTTCCGCCAATCTGTACAAGTCCGGGGTCTTTAATAGCCAGATATATTTCCAATAGCTGGTCCGGGAAGAAGGAGCATATTTCCGGCAAGGGAAGGATTCTGCTCAAAAACGGCAATGCACATAATACTATAAAAGGTACGATGATTGCGGTTGGCGTAGAACGCGTAAGCGCCGATACCAGCATTGCAAGCGTAGAAGCAAATACTGTCCCTATATATCCTCCCAAAACAATAAAAAAATATGCCTGTAAAAAGGTAATATTATAAACACTTCTCCATAAATCCAGCTGGACCGGACAGTTTGCACCATCTGCTCCCAGTACAAAAAGCACAATAACGGTATATAAAAGCACAAAAACCACATAAAATCCCGAAGTAATACAGAATCCGGCTCCCAGTTTGGATAAAGTTCCTCTTTTTCTTCCAAATCTGGTGGAGAAAAAAATGGAATCCGCTTTGGTCTGGAATTCATCAGAAAAGATACCGGATACAAGAAACCCAATAACCAATGCCAGCATCATAATAAAGATAGCTATATGCTGCAATAATGTCGCCCATCCATCTATGTATTCATAGTAAAAAGGCGTTTCAAGCTTCTCGTATTGCTGAATTAAAAAGTCTTTTTCCTTTTCTGTAAAGGTTTCTCCGCCCGACTCCAGATATTCCTTTAGGGCTGAAATCCTGTTTGCATAGACATTTCCAACTTCCTCACTTGAAACACTATTAACTGCATAATAATCGTAATTCTTATATCCGCTGAAGGCATGGCTAATCACATCAGTAATTCCTGAAATTCCCTGCTTTTTAGAAAATGCCTTATTCTGCTCCTCAATATCGTCTGATAAGGCTTCTTCCGAATTATTAATGGCATTATTTTGCTTAAGGACTTCTTTCAATACATCTTCAGTCAAATAGCCAGCCCATTCATTTTTGGCTTCCCTGAGGCTCTTTGCCGCCGAAATTCCTACAGAATGATTTCCGTTTTCATCTACATATTCCACCCAGTTAATGGTCAGAATACTGGTTACAATCAGTATTGCAAACAAAACAATGACTGCGATTCTGTTTTTTGTTTTGGAAAATACTTTTTTTATTTCAAACCGTAACATTTTCGTCACCTGCCTTTTCTCCAAAATAATATAAAAATACATCCTCTAATGACGCCTCTACACACCTGGCATCCATAAATGGTTTTTCATGTGAAATAATCCGTAACATAACACCATTCGTCTCTGATTTCATGTTAGAAATTTTATACTTTTTCATAAAGCCGGATACCATATCCTTTTCTACAAAGCATTCCCATACCGATTCAGGCATAACGTTTATCAGTTCATCAACCGTTCCTTTGTGCATAAGCTTCCCATCCTTCATCAGCAAGATTTCATTGGCGATATACTCAATATCCGAAACAATATGCGTAGATAGCAATACCAGCTTGTCTTCTGAAAGTTCACTAATCAGATTACGGAACCTTATTCTTTCATTTGGGTCAAGCCCTGCCGTGGGTTCATCCAGAATCAGTATTTGGGGATTATTCAGCATAGCCTGTGCAATACCGGCTCTGCGCTTCATACCGCCAGATAATTTTTTCATTTTTTTATGTGCCGCCCCCTGTAACCCAACCTTCACAATCAATTCTTTCACACGTTTTTTTGCGACTATTGGACGGATTCCCTTTAATGCCGCAATATAGAGCAGATAATCCTCTACCGTAAATTCAGGATAAAACCCAAATTCCTGCGGCAGATACCCTAATAATTTGCGGTATTCGCTGTCCATTTCAAAAATATCCTTTCCATTGCAGCGTATGCATCCGCTTGTGGGTTTTAACAGAGTACACAACATTCTCATCAAAGTCGTTTTTCCTGCCCCATTTACTCCCAACAGACCATACACACCATTAGTCATCGTAAAATTCATACAATCCACGGCGGTAAAATTTCCAAACTTTTTTGTCAAATCATACATTTCCAATTCCATCAAATGACACCTCCCAAAATTTATTGCAGTTGTTTAATATACGAAAAATTACCCATACCAGATAAACAAGTACCATCCCCACCAGAGACAGCCATACTGAAAAAGTTATTCTTGTATAAATCGTTTCATTCAAAATAATAAACAACCATACTGCACTCCATATTACACACAGGATAATAGCCACGTTTTCGCTGAAAGAATGCTTACTGCAAAGTGTCCCAAAGCAGATACATGCTGTTACACTTAACGGAAAAAGAAACTGAACCAGCAACTGCGACAATTCATAATGCAAGCCCAGTGTCGCTGTTCCACAGAATATTGTAATTAAAAAAACATCCACCAATCCAAACAAAAGAATACGTGCAGCATATATTTGTCTGAGGGAATAATAAGCTGCTGCTTCTATTTCTATACTTTGACATGACCTGTTTTTCCAAACCTCCGGAATAATCAGAATCACAAACAGCGCTGCTATCACTCCCATACTTCTTTGGATGTACAAATCATCCTGTATCATCAGCAGCGCAGCCCATAAAGCCAGCAGCAGGAATAATTGAAAAATCCACCACCTTTTTTGAATGGTTTTTAATTGTGTCCATAAAAATTCCCGGTAAGATAAAACACCTTCCTGTTCCGACTTAAAAAAGGCTTCTTTTGACATCTGAATCGTCCTCTGAACCGCTTCTTCTCTTGCCGGAACCTGTACTGCTTTTTTATAATAATCCAGTTTATCTTCCATCATTTTGTTTCATCCTCCTCTAAATATTTTTTTAACTGTGTTTTTGCCTGTCTCATTCTATATTTCACCAATGGCAAACCAATTTTTAAAATATCTGCAATCTCTGTTAATTTCAGATTCTGAAAAAAATACAAACGTACCACTTCCTGCAATTCATCCGGCAAATGTTCTAATGCGTTTTCCACCTCCAGTTTTATAAGAATGTCTGTGGTAAATTCTTTTTCCACCGCCACATTTTTTAGTGTGTCCTCTTCCAACGGCATTTCTTTTCTCTTTTTCAAATAGTTTTTACACAAATTTCCTGCTATGGTATATAAAAAATTTTTGGTTTTTCCAATATGGCGGTAATCAGACAATTTTGTGAAAAAATGTATAAATGTCTCCTGTGCCAAATCCTCGGCATATTCCAAATCAGAACAGTGGTAACAGCAATACTTTAAAATATCCTCGTAATACTTACGAACAAACTTGTCAAAAGCATCTTCGTTCCCTTTTTCCATGTTCCTAATCAAAAGAAAATCCGCATCCACAAAATCCTCCTTTCCCGTTATTAAAGTTCAAAACGTTTATCACTTTCTATTATGTATAACAATCCAGCCGGACAAAAAGATAGTCCAAACAATACGATACAGTTATTCTTTACGAATTCTGCTTTTTCATGTATAATGAATAAATAATGTGTTATTTTTTGGTAAATTTATATAGGGAAGTTACAAAGGGAGGTATCCTGCTATGAACAAACAAAACAACAGACTGGCACTATCCGTGCTTGCTGCACTTGCAACCGGAATTGCTTTAATTTATACCCTGATTATGTACCACGACATTATTTTTGCGGTTGCCGGAATGAGCGTACTATTTCTAATAACCGCATTTATTCTGACACAAAACCTGATTGCCTTTTCCACTATGAAGAGTAAATCCATGAATGTTCATATCAAGGACTGTATCAATGATATCTCCACCCAGTTAGAGGCTATAAATAGTTCCCAGTCCCAGATAGGAAAGGCAACCTATCTTTATACAAAACAGACTGCACAGGTAATTACACGGCTAGAGGATAACTATGCAGAGAGCCAGATGACATTATATAACAACCTTTCCTCTTTATCCAATCTGCAAAACAAGGCAACCAAGTTAATCATAAAATACGACCAGAGCAATACCACCAAGCTTATCTCCACTATCAAAGATTTGCGGAACCAGCTAAGTGAGACTCTGATTCAGGGCTTCGACCAGATTCAGCCAAATAGCGCAGAAATTATTTCCGTACTGGAAGATATTGTTACATATTTAAAATCCCAGCCAGCCGGAATCAATGAGACAACCGGGCTGCAGCTCAGTAACATAGCCCATGAGCTTCAAAATGTTTCCAACAATATCACTCCACCAAATTTTGATACGAGTATTCCTTCCGATGAACCGGAAGATACTGCCATGCCGGAAAATGATTCCTCATCTGCCACTCCTACGACAGACAAGAACCCGAATGACATGTTATCGCCAGATGAAATTGCTGCCCTGTTTGCTGCTGCGGAACCGACTCCGGACAAGGAAAAAGAGGCTTCCTTCACTCCGACCTTCACGGTTGTGGGCAAATCCGAACCGGAAGAAGAAAGAAGCTCCAAAACCGATATCACTACTGATATTAACACCTTAGATGAAAACCCGGACAAACAGCTTTCGCCAGATGAAATTGCCGCATTATTTGCTGCAGCTGACCCGGCACCTAAAAAGGATGCTTCCGATACAACAGACGCCAGTGCAATGAATCTTTCAGATGATGCAAATAAAAAGCTGTCTCCGGATGAAATTGCTGCTCTATTTGAATCATTGGGATAAGGAAATTGAATTTTATTATGGAAATATAAACGGGCTGCCCCATGCGAGGCAGCCCGTTTGTATTTCCAAAAACAATTATGCTGTTTATTTTTTATAGAATGTATAAGAAGTAGTACAATCATAAGGCATACTCGTCTTCGTGACAGTGGTATCCTTTGTATCTCCTGCATTCCGGTATGTCACTGAAAATACCGGCTCGCCATACTTATTCTTTGATATACTGTTTACCCTGCTAAACGCTCCGGTAAATTTATTTTTATAACACACATAGACTGTAGTTGGCTTGTAAAGGGAAACACTATTATAGGAGTATGAGTAATACTTATCCGAACTCCTGCTTTTATTCACACCATAATTAATTTTTTTCTTATTACTTACCTTTGTATATACCGGCTTCCCTTCTTTGTCATAAGTTAACACAACAATACTTGTTATACTGTAATTTTTATCGGCTGCTTTGACCGTAAGCTTTCCGCTGCTTCCGGATAAAAAGGCTCTCCTGGAAGAAGAGGATGAACTGTAAGCACTTTTGCTATCAGCCCTGGTCAGCTTCGTTTTTCCTAACTGTACAGAAGAAATTACTTTACTTGTCTTTAATACCTTATACTGCTTGCTGTAAGTAGTTTTAATCACATTACGAGGCTGACAGTAAACATACTGTTTTTTATCCGCTCCTGTTTTAATTGTGGCAGCCACACAGCTCCAGCCGTCAGCATAAGTATCTACATAAATCTTCTTACTGGATACTCCCTGATAATAGGTATCCCCTCCATTGGTCGCCTTTTCCTCGTATAACTCGGTGCTCTGCTTTCCATCATTATCCTTTAACTTATAATAGGAAACCATCTTACCATTTACCATTTTACTGGTTGAAAAAACCATGTCCAAATCTTCTTTTTCATACTCTACCCATGAAATGGTATAGGTTCCAGTCTTCAAAAAGCGGAGGGTGTAATCATTATACGCCACATATTTTCTTGCATTTTCAGTTGCATTTGTATAGTCATCATACTGGGCATATGCATCCGAATCTTTAAAATATGCTTTTGTCTGGTAATAAAATCCAGATGAATTTGTATCTGTCACAATTGTTTTAATTTTTTTCTTATACTTTTTGGCAGACTTATTGTTTATCTTAAGCCCTGTGACATCATATAAAGTTGTCTCATAACCTAATGTACAGACAACCTTATTCTCTGTAACCTTCTTATTAATGGTTTTCGCTTCTGATACCATGCCTGGAATTACCATCGCTGCCGCCAATGCAGCCAGCATCACTGACCGCTTAAATTTACTAATATATTTTCTCATTCTTTGCACCCTCCTGTTAATACTGCCATAAGGTTATTGTTGCACTTGGACAACGACTGTACGATGTCGTTCTCCTACCGGTAAAGGCATCCTTTGTAACACGTTTTATTTCCTTTCTTCCCCGTGCACCGGAGATAGAATATGTAACAGAATCTCCATAGAATTTATCCTTATAAGATATATAAATGTAGGTGTTTTTCTTGGCAGAATGGCTCTTTGTTCCATTATACGCATTGGTAGAAGTTACCTCATAATTTTTAGATAATGTAAGCTTCTTACCATTCTTAAACTTTTTATAAGTATACTTTCCATTCTTATCAACTGAAACCACTAATATGCCTGTAATCTTATACTGGCTGTTTGCCGTTACCTTGAATTTTCCTGAAGCCCCCTTCACTTTACAGGATTCCTTGCTGGAACTTTTCTTTACACCCTTCTTAATGGATGCGGTATTGGAAATCACTGTCTGCTTTCCAAAGGCTGCCTTCTTGATTACTGCAGATGAATTAACAGCCTGTACCTGTACCGTATAACGTCCCCTCTTCTGGTTTGCGCTGTTTACTACATCAAAGCTGACCTTATAAGTACCAGGCTTTGTGGCATATACACCAATATAGGCAGTTCCATAATTCGAGCGGTTTTCAGAAGATATCACCTGCGCTTCTAATCCTTTCTTATTAACCTTGAGACCGGAAATTTTATCTCCGCTTCCATATCTCACATCAAAAGAAGAAACACTATCTGCATATGTGGATATACGCATTTTTTTCTGTTCCTTCACATTACCTTTTACATCATAACCATAATTAATGTAAACTTTACCATTTACAGGTGCTGTCTCTGCATGAACCGTCAGCACATTGGCAAACAGGAAACAGAACATCAGCACAGTAAATGTACTTGTAACAAAACTCTTCATTTTTTCCATTAAATTTTCTCCTCCTTTATAACGGTTTACAAAATTAGTATATCAGTTTTTCTCTGATAATACAAGTAAATTGCAGGTAAACTTTTATTAAGAAAGTTTTATATTACCTGACTTTTACTTCTTCACCTTAATGGTAATTGTCCCCTTTTTACCACTTCCGTCTGTCGCAACCGCAGTAATTTTAACCTTGCCCTTCTTAATTGCCTTCACCTTGCCTGTTGACGATACCGTTGCAATCTTTGGATTACTTGATTTCCAGTATACGGAATTGCTGGCATTCTTTTTACCTGGCAAGGTTATTGCCTTTAATTGAAGCGTCTTCTTTACTTTAATGGTTTTCTTTGATGCCTTAATCTTAACCTTTGTGACTGCCTTCTTCATAACCTGAACCTTAAAGGTCTTCTTAAGTCCATTTTCAGAAGTAACGGTAATGGTTGCCTTACCTGCTTTTTTGCCCGCTGTAATCTTACCTTTGGAATTTACCTTGGCAATCTTTGTATTACTGCTCTTAAAGGTCACCTTTTCTTTTACTGCATTCTCCGGTGCAAATGAGACCTTAAGGGTCATGCTCTTCTTTGGTGCCAGCTTATAGGTTGACTTTACCGGTACACTGGCTGCTCCCTTCACACTGGCCTTCAGCAGGATGGAGGACGCCTTAACATCTGTTTCCTCCGTGCTTCCCTGTTCCGGTTTTGATGCTGCCTTGACTGTAATCGTTACTGAATCGGACACCTTCGTATCATTGGAAGTAACCGTAATAACCGCAGTGCCCTTCGCCTTTGCGGTAATGACTCCTTTTCTGTCCACTGCTGCAACAGCCGGATTGCTGCTTGACCATGTAACAGATGTATCTGCGGCATCAGCCGGTAATACCTTAACGGTTGCTGTAACAGTCTTACCCACTTCAAGCTCCACTGCCGTAACGGACAGTTTTACAGACGTCACTGAAATCTTTGTGTACACCGCAGTAAAGCTGCAATCATCCTCTATTGTCACCACAGCACCATCCGCATAGGTCTTTCCGTTCTGGTCCTTCCAGCCTGCCTTATAGCCTTTCTTTCCCGCTGCCTGTAAGGTTACACTGGAGCCTGCATTTATTGCTTTTGTCTCATTGCGGTTTGCGGCTTCATCCATTATGGATACCTTATAGGTAGCAATGATATTTCCCTGGCTGTCAACCGGATTCTTAGAGTACATATTATCTACACTATTACCTGTTACGTTTCCCCCATCAATGGTTATCTTATATTCATCACCCTCGCCAGCCCGGATTGCAGGAGCACTTCCGTCCCCTGTGGTATCCGCTGTAACATTGGCATTCTTCATGGTAATGCTGCCAGTGCTTGAAATGGCAGAGGCACCTTCTCCTCCTGTAGCAGTTACCGAAGCATCCGTAATTGTAATATCACTGGCTGAAATTGCCGGATTTCCATCACTGCCGGTGGCAGTAACATTCGTTTTATTTCCGGAAATAACAACCTTGTTTTCAGCGGAAATTCCACCCTTTGCTGTTACGGTACCGCCTGTAATGGTTACATCATTGGCTGCGGTAATTGTCCCGGTTATCATAATGGTTCCACCTGAAATATTTATATTCTTTGCTGTAACCGTTCCTGCATTCACTGTACCGCCCTCGATGTTCACCGTACCATTGTCTGCTTTAATCGTTTCTACATTTAAGGTTTCAGAACCCCTCAATGTTACACTGGTGTTGTCAGCAATAATTGACCCTGTCACCTTTGCTGTTCCTGTTATTGTAACCACAGCGTTATTTGTATTTGTTACATCCAGATTCTGAATGGTGGTATTGTTCAACGTAATGCTCTGACCTGACCCTGTTACAGTCTTTACAGTTACATTGCTGTTGCTTCCTGTAATGGTATATGGTTTTGATGAATCCTTTAATGTCAATACACCTACACCTGTGCCTGTATCATAAGATACGGTTGCCTTTCCTGAGCTGGTACAGAGGGCATCCACATAATTGGCATTGTTTAATTTTGATACATCAATTGTATATGGGTCTGCCACTAAGGTATATACGGAAAGCGGAGTAGTAGATTTATCACTTGCCTTATAATAGTCTGTCTCCTTCACCCGTGTATAAATCGTATTTCCTGTAAAAGCGCTCAGTCCTGTAAACACATTGCTATCCTGCCATGTCTTTCCATCCTTTGAATACTCATAACCAGATACCGCCTGTACGGTAATACTGCTGCTGGTACGGTTGACAAGAACTGCCTTTTGAGGAATTGCT
Source organism: uncultured Clostridium sp. (assembly GCA_900544905.1). Classification (GTDB taxonomy): domain Bacteria; phylum Bacillota; class Clostridia; order Lachnospirales; family Lachnospiraceae; genus CAG-590. The sequence continues at coordinate 15,313 of UQXF01000002.1, read as the reverse complement.
GTATTATCCGCTTTTTCTACCTTAACTGTCACTTTCTTAGTGAGGGTAGCATCTTCATCCGAATCCAAAATTCCGTATTTACTCTTATTCTCTTCATTCCATTTGAACACCACATCATAAGACCGGGTTCCGATTATAGTCATATTCTCTGTGCCATTTACCCATGTAAAGGTTCCATATTGTGTGGAACCGCCTGTCAATACAGATTCCGATAACGTCTGTCCATATTGGATAGCAGAAGCAGTTGGGAAAATGATTGTCGGCAATCCTGCCCGGTTTACATTCACCGCTACGCTTTGAGTAATTGTTCCAGCAGATTCATTGTATCCCGTTATACCACTGAAAGAATAATTTTTCTTTGCAGCCGTGGCCAATGTCAATACCACATCCGCATTTGTAGTTCCCCTTGCCGGAGCTGTTGCCGGATTTGCCCAAGCAAAGATTCCATAAGCAGTATCCCCTCCGGAAAATTTGGAACTTGCCAGGGTCTGACCTACCTCAATATCAGCGGCAGACGGGAACACAATGGATGCCACTGGTTTTTTATTAACTGTTAAGGTTCCTGCCTGGGTAGTTATCTCATAATTTGGATTGCTGCCAGGTGTAACCGTGACAGGATATGAGCCTGCATCGGAGGTCTTTGATGCGGTTGTACTGCAGGTGATATTCAAGCTGTCACCGGATACAACTGCACCGGAAGTGACCTTGTAAGTTAAAGCAGGATTCTCCTCCCCATATGTCTTAAAAACATTGTCCGCTGTCACTGTAACAGCCCTTTTATTGACTGTAAGGGTTACAGGAACCGATAATGTAAGACCGGAATTATACGTCACCTTCAGGGTATCCTTATAGGTCCCTGCTGATAAGCCGGTCTTCGGTGTCACGCCAACGGTTGCCGTACCTCCCACAGAAATACTTTCAGACGGCATCTGGGTAATTGTAAAGCTGCTTCCATTTTCCAATGCAGCTGTGACTCCTGAGGCTTCCGCAGTTCCGTTATTTGAAATGGTTACGGTTCCCACTGCAGGATTTGTATAGCCGTATTCCAGAGCGGTGCATGCCACACCTGCCGAGTCTGCCTCTAATCTTGCAACCGGTGCAGCAGTGACCGTTACCGTACAGCTTGCGGATTTTCCTCCCGCAGTCGCAGTGATTGTGGCTGTTCCTTCCTTTACTGCTGTTACCTTTCCATTGGAAACCGTTGCAACCTTGGAATCAGAGGATTTCCATGTCACTGTTGCTGCTCCGGACGGTGTAACCGTTGCTGTCAAGGTGTCCGTGTCACCTACATATAATGTCAATTCCTCATTGTCTAATGTCACAGACTCTACAGAAACACCGGAGGAGCTTCCATAATATTTCGTAACTCCCACCGCACTTAACTCATCGGCAGATGCCAATGTAGTGCTATAATTGGTGGTGGTCTTCTTTGCATAAGACAGGTATGTACTAGTATCATTCTTATGTGTACAATACAGCCCTGCCAATGCACTGACTAAGCCGGCATTATAATCCAATGCCACCTCATTGCAATGATAATCATTCTGGTCATCCTTATAAGTGCCATCCTTTCCAGGTCCTCCCACTAAAGCTCCTAACAACGTATAATGGTCTTCCCTTGTTACTTTTGCATCCGTTGAACGGGAAGCTGCCCTGTGATGAGGATACTGGCTTGAATTTTCATTATATCCTACTATATAACAGCGTTTATTCGGATTATCTCCAATCATGTAATTCATCTGGCTGACAACCCATGAATCATATGTTGTGGTGTTCGTTAACTTATCATAAACCAAACCCACAAAACCACTTGCCGAATTATACCGGCAGGAACCCCAATCTGATACGCAATTAAAAAATCCGTCAATGGTAGAGCAATTCTTACCTGCATTAGTAATACCGGCAAGCTTGGAAGTATCCTTTTGCAACATACAAGCCAATGCACCAGTATTTGCCCAGTCTAATACCCAATACTGGTTGACACCATTTCCACTATTATCTTTATACTCATTATATATCGAATTATAGGAAGTGTTTTTTGTTGCAACATATAGCGCACTTGCAGCTAATGCATAATCATCTCCATATGATGTAGAATCATAAAATCCTGACGCTCCGTTTGTCGCACATGCCTTGCTGTTATTTTTCACAAAGGTAAACAAATCCTCTGCTGTCTTTAAATCCTCCTCATTGCGGAAATTAATATAATTCATAGCCAGAGCTGCAATTGCAACACTCACTTCATCTGTCGCCGGATTAGAAGCGGTAGCAAAATACGCAGGACGACTCATCGTCTGCCCTTCCGGCGCACTCCAGATGCCATGGTCCGTATTTCCATCCCCAACCTGATAGCAGAAGCCCACTACCTTTCCTGAACTGTCGTAAACCGTACATCTCTTAAAATAATCACAAAAATAATCTGTTATAGCCTGTAAATGTGCTGTCTGTCCCGTACTGGTATATGCATCCGGAAATTGATAATAGCTCATTCCCAGCATGGTTGCCGCATAGCCCTGTGGCAAGCCAAACTTCACATGGTCACCTGCATCATGAAAACCGCCTGACACATCCACTTTGTATGTCACTCCGTTAATCGTTGTAGTAACATTCTTATCATATGTGTGGCAATTACCACGCCAGCTAAGCCCGCATGTACCCTCTAAATTACCACACATATTTGCATCATAAAAATAAAGGGATTCCTGCAGAAGCTTGGCATAATTGTATTCCACGTCCAAATCTTTATTTGTAGAGGTATCGGTTGCAGAGCTTCCGCTATTGCCTCCTCCGCCTGTACCGCCTGTCTCATCGTTGGTATCTCCGGAGGAATAATCAAATTCTGACGAGTTTCCTTTGTTATAATAGACAGCCTTCACCTGGATACTGCCTGCATCTACATATTTACCGGAAAAGCCGCCTCCCGGTGTCTCTGCACCCAACGCACCTTGTGCAATTACCGCATTTGCCCCGGACTGCATTGGATACATATAAATCGTATCTCCATCCGCCACAAAGGTAGCACTCCAGCATTTAAATGCCGATGCCGTTCCGCTTGGGACCTGCAATACAATTATCCAGTCACATATTGTAGAACCGGAATTATTGGTTATTGCCACCTTAAACTCCGACCAATCATTACTTGGGTCTTTTGAATTGGAAAGAACAGCACTCACTCCTGATGAATAATCTCTTGATGTTCCAAAGTCAGTTGTCCCTCCTCCGGTAGTTCCGGAGGATGAACCTGCAAGAATTAATTTGGCTGAGGTGATTTCATACGTCACACTTGATACATTTAATATCTGCAATCCAAAATTCCATACATCTCCACTACCTGTAAGCTGTGTCAAATCCACTGTGGAGGTTATAGTATTATCGCTTACACTTCCAACCTCTACCCACTTGCTGAGCCAGTTACCATCCGCATTAATAAACGCCTGTGCCGCCAAAGAGCCTGTTGTTTGTGCAGACGTAATCTTAAATGTAACTTCCAATGAGGTTACCCCTGCATTTTTCAGCTTATCAATCGTATTATACTCCGATGGAACACTGATAACTGCTTCCACATGATTTTTACTGTCCCCCGCTGCCGTCTGGGAACCGGCTGTAAAAGATAATTCAATCTCTGAAGCTGCCGCCTCAGCCTCCTTCGCCGGCACCGCCACCAGACCTGCCACCATGGCTATTACCATCAGCCAGGCACCTATTTTCCTGCTTAATCTCCGTGTCATCATCCACATATCCTCCCCTTACTTAATCCTAAAATATCTGATAAATCACTACACAATAATTAATCTTAATTATACCTTCTGCACAATGAATTTTCTTTAGCTAAAATGGCAATTTTTTATAGTAAATTTGCACAAACTTATCTTGTATCTGTTAAATAATTTCTGCTATAATTCTTCTTAGAAGTATATTACGCTAAGCTATTTATAGTAAATCCATTCAGGAGGACGCCATGATGAACAAACCAAAAATTCTTTTATTTCACATAGACCCCGGAAAAGCAAAACAGCTTGAGAGAATCTGTAACAATCTCCGAATCCAGACAGTCCGGGTAAAGCCTGCTTCCTATAAACAAAAATTAGGCTATCTTGCGGGTATTACCGGATTTTCCAGGGAAAATACCACCTATACCGGACCGGATTTCCCTACCGAAATGCTGGTTTTTTCCGGCATGGAGCCAGAGCTGGTAGATACATTTCTTGAGCAATATAAAAAGGCTTCCATTCCACCAATTGGACTGAAAGCCATTATTACACAGCATAATATATTCTGGACTGCCGAAGCGCTTTATAAGGAATTATTTAAAGAGCATAGTAAATTTAATGGATAACGGATGTCAGCCATGCCAAAGGAATAAAAGCGCATGGCTTATAGCAAACGGGCAAAAAAAGAACCAACCCAATGCTCTGTGTCATCAAATCGATTCTTTCGTAAGTGGGCCGCCGGGGGCTCGAACCCCGCACACCCTGATTAAGAGTCAGGTGCTCTACCAAATGAGCTAGCGGCCCGGATATTCATTACTGATAATCTATTACCTCAGCAACATTGATGATTATATATGATACCGCTATAAAATGCAAGTATTTTTTTAAAAAATTTTCAAAAATTTTTCACAGTTCCATTTCACGGTGATTTCATATAGCTTTTTTACAGTATAAATGCATTAAAAAATGCTTTTTCACTGGTATTATTATGTACTCTATATTATGATAGTACAATATAGAAGGAAAATCATTTTTACTATATACAATTTTACAAAAGGAGTATTCCATATGTACAATACGGTATTTACAATTACGAAACACACCCGGACACTGAAACCTGTTTTTTTTATTATTCTGATGACGTTACTTTTTATTGCTCCATATCATGTTTCCCATGCTGCAAATGATGACCCGGGAGCCGGTCGTTTATCCGGAGATAACATTTCAGAGGATTTTTATGACGAGCCTCCGGTACTGACACCGTACGGTATAACCCGGTATGGCGGTTTCGTTTCCCAAAGCCCGTATACCGGCTTAAATTACACACATCAGGACGTCTTTACAGGCCGTACCATTCTTCACGGTATCGATGTCAGCCAGTGGCAGGGAAAAATTGACTGGGAAAAGGTAAAGGCTGACGGTATTGATTATGCATTTATCCGTGTGGGCTACAGAGGTTATGGCAAAGCCGGTACCCTGAGCTCTGCTACCAAGGATACCTATTTTGATACCAATATTAAAAATGCCCTTGCTGCAGGAGTGAAGGTTGGAGTCTACATTTTCTCCCAGGCTATTACAGTCAAGGAAGCCCAGGAGGAGGCAGACTACATATTAAAATATATTAACGGATATAATATTTCCATGCCTTTAATTATGGATTATGAATATGCTTCTGACGCCAGCGATGGCGGCAGATTAAAAACCGCAAAGCTATCCAAAACTGCCGCTACCAACATCTGTATGGCATTCTGCGAGCGCATTGCCGCCTCCGGCTATACCCCTATGGTCTATGCCAACAAGAGCATGCTCACAGACCAGCTGAATGCCCAGACCATCACCAATGCCGGTTACCGGGTATGGCTTGCCAACTACACCACCCAGACAACATACACCGGCAAATATGATTTCTGGCAGTATTCTTCCACAGGAAAGGTAAAGGGAATCAGCGGAGATGTAGATATGAATTTCTACTATGTCCAGGCAGGGGACAATTTTCTGCCAAATACGGATAGTATTGCTTCTGCTGTAATCTCAGCCATTCCTAACCAGACCTACACTGGCAAAAGTATCACCCCTGCCGTCACCGTAACGCATAACGGAGTGACTCTTGTTCCCAATGTAGACTATACGGTAACTTACAGCAACAATAAAAGTATCGGAACCGCTACCGTTAAAATTGCCGGGAAAAACAACTATCGGAACACGAAAACCATTACCTTTAAAATCCTTCCTAAGACAATGTCCACAGTGAAGGCAAAGAAGCGTTCCTCTACCTACATCACGCTCTCCTGGTCAAAGGACAGCAATGTTACCGGCTACCAGATATACCGCTCTGCATCATTAAACGGTACCTACAAAAAAATTAAAACCATTACCAAGAAAACCACTACCTCTTACAAGAATACAAAGCTTACAAAGGGTAAATGCTATTATTATAAAATACGGTCTTATAAGAAGGTTGGCAGCACTACCTATTATGGAGCGTTTTCTTCCGTCAAAGCCATTTATACGAAAATGGGGTATACCAGAAATGCCATTACCAAAAAAGGTACGGTTCTATATGATTCTGCCTCCACTGACGGACAACAGATTTTAACACCTGCGGCTAATACCGTTATGTCTGTTGCATACAGTACTAAGGACACCGGCAATAAGACCTGGTACTACGTATCCTGCAAGTCCGGAAAGAAAACCTACAAAGGCTTTGTTCCTTCCGGAAAGGTTACTATTACAAAGCTGGGAAAGGTAACCAAAGCCAGCAAGGTGAATGTGCGGAAATCCTATACCACAAAGTCAAAGAAGCTGACCACTTTAAAACGGAACAAACAGGTAAATATCTTAACCACCAAGACCAAAAAGGGTGTCAGATGGTATAAGGTTACATTTAAAAAGAATGGCAAAACCTATACCGGCTGGATTTCTGCCCCATATATAAAAATAATATAAAACAATTTTTCTGTTTTTTAAGCAAGATGGTTGACTTTCCGTTTTGATTGGTCTACAATCTAGCTATATTTGATACAGCAATGCAATGACGAGGACAGTAAATTTGGATTCTGTTTCCAGAGAAGGCTTACGGACTTTTTAAGTCTGTGCTGGAATAAGCCCAGACAGAACCTTATTGAACACCACCTCCGAGCTGCCTCTAATACAGGCCGGTGACTCCGTTATCGTCAGAAGGAAGTGCCTATAAAACATGTTAATTTATAGGAACCAGGGTGGAACCGCGAGAATATCGTCCCTGGCAGAATCATTCTGCCAGGGACTTTTTATGTTGAAAGGAGTATAATACCATGAAAGTCACATTGAAAGACGGCTCCTGTAAGGAGTATGAAAACCCATTAAGCGTATTGGAAATTGCAAAGGACATCAGTGAGGGACTTGCCCGTGCCGCCTGTGCCGGTGAGATAGACGGCAAAGTTGTGGACCTGCGGACCATTGTAGACAAGGACTGCAGCCTGAACATTTTAACCTTTAATGATGACGCCGGCAAAAAGGCATTCCGCCACACTGCGGCACATATTTTAGCCCAGGCAGTAAAAAGACTTTATCCGGATGCAAAATGCACCATCGGTCCCGCTATTGACGAAGGCTTCTACTACGACTTTGATATGCCGTCCCTGTCCAGAGAAGACCTTGACAAAATCGAAGCAGAGATGAAAAAGATTGTAAAGGAAAATATTCCAATCACAAGCTATACCCTTCCCCGGGAAGAGGCAATCAAATTAATGGAAGAAAAGGACGAGCCTTATAAGGTGGAATTAATCAACGACCTGCCGGAGGATGCCGTATTAAGCTTCTATGAGCAGGGTGATTTCACGGATTTATGCGCCGGGCCGCATCTGATGAGTACCAAGCCGGTAAAATTCTTTAAGTTAACCTCCTCCTCAGGCGCTTACTGGAGAGGAAACTCTGACAATAAAATGTTAACCCGTATCTACGGTACCGCCTACACAAAGAAGGAAGACCTGGCAGAACGTCTTGAATTTCTGGAAAACATCAAAAACCGCGACCACAACAAGCTTGGACGTGAACTGGAATTGTTCACCACAGTGGATATCATCGGTCAGGGACTTCCGCTGATGATGCCGAAGGGAGCAAAGATTATCCAGACATTGCAGAGATGGATTGAGGATTTGGAGGACAATGAATGGGGTTATGTGAGAACAAAAACTCCACTTATGGCAAAGTCAGACCTATATAAAATGTCAGACCACTGGTATCACTATAAAGAGGGCATGTTCGTCTTAAATGACGACGAGGATGAAAATGGCGTTTCTGCCTCTGGACAGGATATTTTAGCTCTGCGCCCAATGACCTGTCCATTCCAGTATTTTGTGTATAAGGCAAAGCAGCACAGCTACCGGGATTTGCCATACCGCATGGGTGAAACCTCCACACTTTTCCGCAACGAGGACTCCGGTGAAATGCACGGTTTAACCCGTGTCAGACAGTTTACCATTTCCGAGGGACATTTAATCTGTACACCGGAACAGATTGCCGACGAGTTTAAAAATTGTGTGGCTTTGGCAAAATATTGTCTGACAACCCTTGGTGTGGAAGAGGACGTTACTTACCGTATGTCAAAATGGGACCCGAATGACTCGGAAAAATATCTCGGAACTGCCGAGGACTGGGACCGTGTACAGAATGCCATGCGTGAAATTTTAGATGAGATTGGCATTGATTATACAGAGGAAGAGGGAGAAGCTGCCTTCTATGGTCCTAAGCTGGACATTCAGGCAAAGAATGTATACGGCAAGGAAGATACCATGATTACCATTCAGCTGGATATGTTTTTATCCGAGCGTTTTGATATGTACTATGTGGATAAGGACGGGGAAAAGAAACGTCCATACATCATCCACAGAACCTCCATGGGATGCTATGAGAGAACCCTGGCATGGCTGATTGAAAAATATGCAGGAGCATTTCCTACCTGGTTAGCGCCGGAGCAGGTTCGTATTCTTCCAATCTCCGAGAAATTCCACGCATATGGTAAGGAAATTCTTGCGGAGCTTAAGAAAAACGGCATTCTTGCCACCATGGATGACCGTTCTGAAAAGATTGGCTACAAAATCCGGGAGGCAAGACTTCAGAAGCTGCCTTACATGCTGGTGGTTGGTGCCAATGAAGAGGAAAGCAAAACCGTATCTGTCCGCAAGCGCGGTGAGGACGGCGACCTTGGCGCCATGGAGCTTACCACATTTATCAGTAAGCTTTGTGAGGAAATCCGCACAAAATCCTTGACACAGATGGATAAATAACCAAAATACAACGGAACCGCAGCCATTGCGGTTCCGTTTTCATGTCCTTATGCTTCCGAAAGCCATTCCCTTTACTTAAATTTCTCCGTCAGCCAGTTATAAATCCTGGACTCGCCCTTCACCTCAGAGTGCGCAAACAAATCCGCATACTCCCGGGGTGTAAGGTTTTCCTGTAACAATTCCTTTCCATCCTCGGAAACCACCGCTGTGGATTCATCTATAAAGCATAACGGCGGATACATAACACACCACCAGTTCTGTCCCTGCGCCTGGCCAATATCAATGCGGAGCGCCTGGTATTTCCCTTCCGGAAAGGTCAAATCGCCATATGTCTTTGCCGGAAATTCTTCCTCTGTCACATATACCTTCACATCATAATCATACCCCTGCTCCACAATGGTATTTACCGCCGTCTCATAAATGTCCTGCAGATTGGACACAATCACATTTTTGCTTTCTACCACACTCTCACAACCGGATAACAACGGCTTCAGCATAGACACTACATCTTCCTTTACTGCCATTTTGAGAGCCTGGTCCTCATCCGAGTCACTGTTGGCACGGACATGGAAACGGAGAATTCCGGAATACGGGGTTCCCTCGTCTATGGCGCCATCCTCACCTTCCATGGCCAGGATATCTCCCTCCACACCGGATACATCATCTTTTTCCAGCAAAGACTTTAACATTGCGCCGGACACGGAGGATGCATTACCGGCTTCCACATTTTCAAAAGCTTCCAGCACTTCGCCTTCAATATCATAATTTTCCAAATCCGTCAGCAGAGTATTCTCATCCTCATCCGAATATGCCTCCGCAACCGTATGAAAACTGTCTAACACCGCAAGCAGTGTCTGTTGTATGCCGCCTTCCTTATGATGGTTATAATAGGAGATTGTGGAAACCAGAAGCCCTCCCATAATACCTATCAAAACTGCGGCAAATATATCCCGGAATACTTTCATAGATAAATCCCTCCTTCTCATCTCTCATCCCATTCACCGTCTGCCAGTACCCTTTGGAGTTTCTTTTCTTCTGAAAGTATTGCCTATTATTCTTAATCTATTCATATCCGGTATATTGTGTCCCTTGAATTTCGTTACTGCACCTCAATTTCCAGCCCTGTGATACCGGCTCTAAGGCATAGGTTAAGAGTGTATCTCCCTCCCTGACAGCCTTTAAATAATCCTTGAGCCATGGAATATCCTTTCCCTGGCGTTCTCCTGCACTCACCAGATTACTGACATAGGTTCCCACCGGCTCCTCTGCCTCTTCTAAATATTCCAAAAATTTTTCCTGGCTCTTAAGCTCCAATACCGGACAAGTCTTGGCAATCTCTTCATTTGCATCCAAATCCAGCAAAAGCTCCTGCATTTCCTCCAGCTTCCAGGAAGTCTCTGCAGTTTTCATTGTCTGTGTAAACATCTGTCCATTCCGCTGAACCTTTCCGCTCTGTCCTAATAAGATTACCTTCAGATGTGCCAGTGATAAATCCTTTCCCTTTACAAGCTGATATTCCCGGGCAAGCTCATCTAAGCTGTTACAGTCAAAGCTGCTGACCTCTTCCCGCTGGCTCTTTTCTCCCACCTTTTTTTCCTGTGCCACTCCCAAATCTATATGATACCGTTTTCCATCTGTTCCTGTGGATACCACAAGAATGGTGGCATATCCCCTCTCCTCCACATTTTTCATATCATTTTTTGTTCTCGTATCTGCAGTCGTATTACAGCCTTCCAGCAGCAACAAAGGCAGCATTAATATGACAATCCATTTCCATCTACTCATGACTGTTCTCCTTCCTGTTCCTTTTCCGAATGCAGTTCTGCCAGCCCCATGCCTAATACCGGTACCAGAATGGATAACGGAATGTCAATCACAGCGCCATAATACCGGAACAGCATCAATGTATGGGAATACCCCGGCAAAAGCACCACAATTCCCACAGCCAGCACCAGCATTACCAAAAGCAGCCAGATTCTTTTTATATTTCCACACAATATCCGAAGCAAATGCCCTATATAGTAAAGGGTACTGCAAATCAATATGAAACAGCCCGTCATAAAAAACCATACCATCAGCATATCAAACCGCTCCAGTACACCAAAGGGCAAGCGGATGTACCGCATTATGGCAATGGTAACCATTTCTTCTCCGGCGGCGCCATGCACCCCGAATATTCCAAGGACAAACAGTGTAATCACCACTGCCAGGGCGATGACAAACACTAACGCTGCTTTCCCCTTTTCCTTTGCAATACTGTGTTCCCGTAAATGAGGCCGGAGATATAGATAATTTTCCACCGGCAGAATAAAGGTCAGTAACGTATAGCTGCAAAGCAAAAGCTTCCCGAAAGACATGCTGACATGGGGAACAAACACCGAATAGTCTACTTCCCTTAATCCGAATATAATCACAATAATAAAAGGGATAAACAATACCCAGAATATCATTTCATGAAGCCGCCCCTGCTTTTCAATTCCCCTGTTTGCCCCGTATAACGCCACAAGCAGCAATGGCAATACCACCAAAAGATTGCCAATGGAATCCGTATCCTTTCCTTCCATAAAAGGTACCTGGGCTTCCCCCAGAATCGCAACCGACAGCACAATATAGAATGCGAGACGCAATAATAAACGCAGAATTTGAATCACTAACAGTGCTTTTCCGGCTATTCCGCTATTTTGGACGGCATTTACAAAGCCTGTGGGATGGTATTTTTCCCCGATTTTATAAATACATGCGACATAAATACATGCCATTAAAAAAAACACCAGCAGACCGGAGCATATACTTTCTTCAAAAAGTCCTGCGGACAGATAGGGCAGCACAAAAATACAGCTGGCAAACACCGACAGCACCAGCATGCGGCGTAATTGTTTTTCTGAAATTTTACCATTACAGCTGAACATACCTACCACCTCCGGAATCTTGTCCGCTTCCCACGCCTTGCATAAAGCGGACGGCTATGCATTGTAAATACAGGCTTTCTCATCACAAAATCCTGAAATTCCACCTCATCATCAATACTGCCGGAAACAAGCGGCATCATATAAGGAATACCAAAGCTCTCCATTGAGGATAAATGAATCTGTAAAACCAGTATTCCCAGCATAATTCCATACAAGCCCCATACCGCTCCCAGTAGAATCATGATAAATTTCAACAGCCGGAAGGTGGAGGAAAACTCTTCATTGGGAATGGCAAAAGATGCAATGGCAGTGAGTGCCACCACGATTACCACAATTGTGCTGACTAAGGACGCCTCTACAGCCGCCTGTCCCACAATGAGACCGCCTACCACACCAATGGTATTTCCCATCTGACCGGGAAGACGAATCCCTGCCTCCCGGAGCAGTTCAAACAGCAGCTCCATCAAAAGCACCTCCACCACTATGGGAAATGTAACATCACTTCTTGCCCCGGCAATGGCAAGCAGAAAATCGGTAGGCAGCACCTGGGGATAATAACAGGTAATCGCAATATAGAGCCCCGGCAGCAGCACTGTGATATAAGCTGCAAGATAGCGCAGGCATCTGGCAAAGGTTCCCACTGCAAACCGGTTGTAATAGTCATCTGCCGCCTGAAAAAAGGTATTCAGGGTGGTGGGCAGGATAATTACCTCCGGGGAATTGTCCACGACTAAAACCACTCTTCCCTCCAATATGGCAGAAGCCGCCTTGTCCGGTCTCTCTGTGGTCTGTACCTGGGGAAATGGCGAATACCATTTTTCCTCCAGCAGATGTACCAGCATTCCGCTATCAAAAATTCCATCAATGGTAAAGCTGTCAAGTTTTTCCTGGATTTTATCAAGCAGGGACGGGTATACCAAATCCTCCATATACATTAACCCATATACTGTCCGGGAACGCTGTCCTAAACAGCTCTGCTTTAACTTCATCTTGGGGTCTTTAATACGCCGCCGTAACAGTGCCGTATTAGTCCGAAAATTCTCATTAAAGGAATCCCTGGGACCCTTTAGCCCTGCCTCCTTTTCCGGTGTGGAAACTGACCTGGTTGGCAGATTTTTTGTGGATAAAATCATCACTTTTTCCACACCATCCACAAAAATAGCCGTATCTCCCTTCAAAACCGCAGATACCGCCTCCATCATAGTGGCTTCTTCCGTTAAATCTACCGCCTCTGTCTGGTTGTGAAAAATCTGTTTAAACACACTTGCAGAATCCTTCTGGTTACCAGACCACATTTTTCCCCGCCACTCATAAAGCAGGGGTCTGGTAATGGTCCGCTCCACCATTTCATTGTCTGTCAGTCCATCAATGTAAATGATATAGATGCCAAGGCTGCCGCCTTCCCTCTCCAGAATGAATTTCTTTTTGACAATGTCCCCCCATTCGGAAAACAGGGCTTCCAGTACCTCAATATTTTTGTCAAGACTTCTGTATACTGGTAAATTTATCTCATTTTTTTCATCATAGTTTATTTTCATAAAAAAACCTCACACATACCATAACTTCATAGACAATTGCGAAACTCATTATTTCAAAGTGTGAGTTGTGCAAATGGTCCAAAAAACATATTTGTTATATTTGTACAACGTAGACTCTCGAAAAATCAGTTTCACAATTCCCTGGTCATCTTAGTATGTGTGAGGTACACGATTCCTATTCTGTTTTCTTACAGGCTGTCTTCCAGATTCTTAATCACAATCAACTCCTGATTATATAAATGCTTACGCATAATCTCCTTTGCTGTTGCAACATCATTGGTAAGGATTGCGTTGGTAATGGCATAATGCTCGCTTACCAAAACGTCATGATAAGAAAAATCCTTCACATATTCCACGCGGTAGCGATATACCTGTTCCCTCAGATTGTGGGCAATTGAAATCAGCCGCTGGTTTTTTGTAATTTCAAAAATCACATCATGAAATGCCACATCCCCGTCTACAATATTCTGGACATGCTTTGTGTCAATGGCTTCCTTAAAATTAATACATGCCTGTTTTAATTTTTCCTTTCCCTCTTCATCTATGCGGGCACAGGCAAGCTCTACCGAAAGCTCCTCAATAGCCGTCCGGACCTCTAAGGCATCCCTTAAATCCTTCTCTGTAATCCGCGCAACCTCTGCGCCCCGCCTTGGAATCATTACCACCAGACCCTCTAATTCCAGCATACGGATTGCCTCCCTTACCGGAGTGCGGCTAACCCCCAGCTTATTGGCAAGCTTAATCTCCATGAGCCGTTCTCCCGGCGAAAACTCACCGGTAATAATTGCCTGTCTCAGTGCATGAAATACCACATCCCGCAGGGGCAGGTATTCATTTTTACCGTCATATTTTAGCTCCATCTGTCTTCCTCCTATATTATATTCTGGTTAAATGGCTGCACAACATATACCTGGTTTGCCAGCTTCCGTTCCCGTATCAGCTGCTGCGCCAGCTGCGCATCATCACATTTTTCAAAGATTCCAAATACAGTGGGCCCGGAGCCGCTCATCAGAGAATTCATGGCTCCCCGCTCCAGCATACATTTCTTAAGTTCTTCAATAACCGGATGCTCGGGAATTGTAACAGTCTCCAATACATTTTCCATGCGGCTGGTAATTCCGGAGAGATTTCCCGCTTTCACTGCCTCCACCATTCCATCAATATCCGGATGGGTTTCCAGTCCTTTCGCATCCAGATGTTCATACACAAACTTTGTGGATACAAAAACCGGTGGCTTTGCAATCAAAATATAACAGTCCGGCATCGGCGGCAGCGGGGTCAGAACCTCACCGATTCCCTCCGACAATGCAGTTCCCCGGAGCACACAGTATGGCACATCAGCGCCTAATTTCACGCCTGCTTCCATCAGTTTTTCCCTGCTTAAATGCAGCCCAAACAGCTTAGAGGCTCCCACCAGAGCTGCCGCACAATCCGTACTGCCCCCTGCCATTCCCGCCGCCACAGGAATGCATTTAAATAAATCTATTTCCATGCCCTTATCTACATGATAGGTATCCTTTAAAAGCTTTACCGCCTTATAAACCAGATTACTTTCATCCACCGGTAAAAAACCAAGATTGGTCTTTATGCGGATGACATCCTCATCCAGTACCCTGAAGGTAAGTTTATCAAACAGTTTCACGGTCTGCATAATCATACGCACCTCATGGTAACCGTCTTCCCGCTTTCGCACCACATCCAATGCCAGATTAATTTTGGCATATGCTTTTAACTGTAATGTATTCTCCATATCATATTCCTCCCAAATCAGGACATTTGCATTTTGTATACAATATACAGTATACCATTTTAATCCTGTTTTATCCAATAAAAAGTAAGGGCTGTCTCTTATACACATCTCCGAGCCCACGAGACTCGACGTCATCTCG
>UQXF01000001.1 GCA_900544905.1 uncultured Clostridium sp. | reverse complement strand
GTAGTATTTATGATTAACAAATATTAAAATTATGTGGTGATACTTTAGGAGGATAATATGAGTAAGGTCAAGAGAGTATATGTTGAAAAAAAGCCTGAATATGCTGTTAAGGCGAAGGAGTTATTCGATGAAATGACAGAATATCTGGACTTGGATATTGAAAAGGTCAGGGTACTGATTCGCTACGATGTGGAGAATGTATCGGATAAGACATATGAAAGGGCATTAAAGACTGTATTTTCTGAGCCGCCGGTGGATTATGTTTATGAGACGGCATTCCCTGTGGAAGAAGGAGACAGAGTATTTTCTGTGGAAGCCCTGCCGGGACAGTTTGACCAGAGGGCAGATTCAGCAGAGCAATGCGTAAAGCTTTTGAATGAAAAGGAAGAAGCTGTTATCCGCTGTGCTACTACCTATGTAATCACAGGCAAAATCAGTGATGCAGAGTTTGATAAAATTAAGGCATATTGTATCAATCCGGTGGATTCCCGGGAAACCGATGATAAGAAGATACCGGAAACCTTAATCCAGCAGTTTGAGGAACCGGCTGATGTGGAAATTTTTGATGGATTTAAGGATATGCCGGAAAACAGCCTGAAGGAGTTGTATGATTCTTTGGGACTTGCCATGACATTTAAGGATTTTCTCCATATACAGAATTACTTTAAAAATGAGGAAAACAGAGACCCATCCGTGACAGAGATTCGTGTATTAGATACCTACTGGTCTGACCATTGCCGTCACACCACATTTGCTACAGAGCTTACCAATGTAACCTTCGAGGACGGATTTTACAGAAAGCCTATTGAGGATACCTACAACCGGTATCTGGCAGACAGGGAGGTATTGTATAAGGACAGGGATGACAAATTTGTATGTCTGATGGATATTGCGTTGATGGCGATGAAAAAGCTTCGCGCAGAGGGAAAGCTTCAGGAGATGGAGGTATCCGACGAAATCAATGCCTGCTCTATTGAGGTTCCGGTTACCATTGACGGGGAAGAGGTTATGTATTTAATCCAGTTTAAGAATGAGACCCATAACCACCCGACTGAGATTGAGCCATTTGGTGGTGCGGCTACCTGTCTGGGCGGCTGTATCCGTGACCCGTTATCAGGACGTTCTTATGTGTACCAGGCTATGCGTGTAACCGGTGCAGCAGACCCGTCGAAAGCTCTTTCCGAAACTCTGGAAGGCAAGCTTCCACAGAGAAAATTAGTCACCACTGCAGCACAGGGATACAGCTCCTACGGTAACCAGATTGGACTTGCAACGGGATTAGTAAATGAGGTATACCATCCGAATTATGTGGCAAAGCGTATGGAGATTGGCGCAGTGGTTGCCGCTGCTCCAAAGAAGAATGTAAAGCGTTTAACCTCTGACCCGGGAAATGTTGTTATTCTGATTGGCGGAAGAACCGGACGTGACGGTATCGGTGGCGCAACGGGAAGCTCCAAGAAGCACACCACCAAGTCGATTGATACCTGTGGCTCTGAAGTGCAGAAGGGTAATCCTCCTACAGAGAGAAAGATTCAGAGATTATTCAGAAGAGAAGAGGTTGCCAGCATCATCCGTAAATGTAATGATTTTGGCGCAGGTGGTGTCAGCGTTGCCATTGGTGAACTGGCAGATGGACTTACTATCGACCTTGATAAAGTGCCAAAGAAATATGCCGGTCTCGATGGTACGGAAATTGCCATTTCCGAATCCCAGGAGAGAATGGCAGTGGTAGTGGATAAAGAAAATGTTGATAAGATGTTAGGCTACTGCGAAGAGGAGAATTTAGAGGCAGTAGTGGTTGCAGAGGTGACAGAGAACCCGCGTCTTGTAATGTCCTGGAGAGGCAGGGAAATCGTAAATATTGCCAGAAGCTTTATTGATACCAATGGAGCACATCAGGAGAGTGATGTAACGGTTTCTATGCCGGATAAGGATGCGGATTATTTAAATGAGAAGGCTGATTTTTCAGATGTAAAGAAAACATGGCTGGAGACATTGGGTGATTTGAATGTGTGTTCCCAAAAGGGTCTTGTGGAGATGTTTGACAGCTCCATCGGAGCCGGTACCGTGGTTATGCCATATGGCGGTAAATACCAGTTGTCACCAACCCAGACCATGATTGCAAAGCTTCCGTTGGATAAGGGTAAATGTGATACGGTAACCATGATGTCCTACGGCTTGGACCCATATTTACTGAGCTGGTCGCCATATCACGGCGCTATTTATTCCGTCGTACATTCTGTGGCTAAAATTGCCGCTTCCGGCGGTGACTGGAAGAAGATTTATTTTACCTTTCAGGAATATTTTAAGCGTTTAGGAGAGGATTCCAGGCGGTGGGGCGAGCCTATGGCGGCATTGCTGGGTGCTTACTCTGCACAGATGGGATTTGGACTTGCTTCGATTGGTGGCAAGGATTCCATGTCCGGTTCCTTCAATGATATTGATGTACCGCCAACACTCTGCTCCTTTGCAATTGATGTGGCAAAGACAGAGGATGTGGTAACCTCCGAGTTTAAGAATGCAGGCAATGCGATTATTGAGATTAATATAAAGAGAGATGAATATGGGCTTCCGGATTATGAGGATATGAAGAAGACATATTCCGCACTCTATGAGGATATGCAGGCAGGAAAGATTCTGTCTGCCTATGCAGTAGGCTTTGGCGGTATTGTGGAAGCGGTATCGAAAATGGGATTTGGTAACGGAATTGGTGCGGTTATTGATTCCTCTGTACCAGAGTCCAAGATGCTGCAAAAGGATTATGGCGCAATTATATGTGAGGTAAAGGAGACGGATGTGGATGCACTGAAGGCTCCGGCGGTACGCATCGGATGTACGGCAGAGAATGGAAGCTTCCGTTACCGGGATGTGGACATTACAATGGAAGAGGCGCTTGCTGCATGGAGCGGAACTCTGGAAAAGGTATTCCCAACCTCCTCTAATGTGAAACAGGAGGTTGTAAGGGAAGACATTTACAATACATCGGATATTTATGTATGCAAGAATAAGGTGGCAAAGCCAAAGGTATTTATTCCGGTATTTCCGGGTACCAACTGTGAGTATGATTCCACAAGAGCCTTTGAGCGTGCCGGCGCTGAGGTGGAGACTATAGTGTTTAAGAATATGACAGAGAATAATATTCTGGATTCCGTTGACGCATTTGCCAAAGCGATTTCACAGGCACAGATTATCATGTTCCCTGGTGGATTTTCGGCAGGTGATGAACCGGAGGGCTCTGCAAAGTTCTTTGCCACTGCATTCCGCAATGCAAAGCTGAAGGATGAAATCATGAAGCTTCTTCAAGAGAGAGATGGTCTGGCACTGGGTATCTGTAATGGTTTCCAGGCTCTGATTAAGCTTGGTCTTGTGCCATATGGTAAGATTACCTCACAGAAGGAGGACTCTCCAACCCTTACCATGAACAGTATTGGACGCCATCAGTCTAAGATGGTTTATACAAAAATTGTTACAAACAAGAGTCCGTGGCTGCAGAAGGCAAAACTGGGAGGCGTTTATACTGTGCCGATTTCCCATGGGGAAGGGCGTTTTGTGGCAAGTAAAGAGTGGATTGACAAATTGTTTGCCAACGGACAGGTGGCAACCCAGTATGTGGATGTTAACGGCAAGCCGACCATGGATGAGAATTACAATGTAAATGGTTCCTATGCGGCTATTGAGGGTATTACCAGTCCGGACGGACGTGTTCTGGGCAAGATGGCGCATTCAGAGCGAAGAGATGATTCGGTGGCAGTGAACATTTATGGTGACCAGAACCAGTTGATTTTTGAATCCGGTGTAGATTACTTTAAATAATGAGATATGCGTAAGAGAGGAAACCAGGATGTGATATGCTTGCATATCAGCAGACTGGTTTCTGCTGTCTTACCTGGAGCGGTGCATATATCGGGATATAGCAGGAGGGTAATATATGCAGTATATTGTTACAAAAAAGGAAATGCAGGCGATTGATGCTTATACAATTAATAAAATCGGGATTCCCGCTGAAGTGCTGATGGAACGGGCGGCAATGCAGGTGGCAAAACAGGTTGAAAAGGTTAACACTGCCGGAGGAAGAGTTTTGATTGCGGTGGAAGGTGGGAATAACGGCGGCGACGGACTGGCTGTGGGAAGAATCCTGTTAGAACAGGGATATAATGTAGATATTTTTTATGTGGGCTCAGTGGCAAGGGTGTCTCCGCAATTCCAGCTTCAGCAGAATATTCTGCGCCATATGGGAATCCGTCTGCGCAAGGCAATTCCCAATAAGGATTACAGTGTGGTGGTAGATGGAATTTTTGGCGTGGGACTTTCCAGACCCGTTGAAGGAGCGGCAAAGAAAGCAATTGAGTCGTTGAATCAGATAGAGGCTGTTAAGATTGCCATAGATGTGCCTTCCGGTATAGACGCCACAACAGGTGAGATTCTCGGAGCGGCATTTCGTGCCGATTATACGGTGACCTTTGGCTTGCGAAAGCTGGGAATGTTTTTTTCAGATGGAATTGATTATTGCGGAAAGCTTGTCTGTGCCAATATCGGTTTTCCGGACACTGCCATTGAACAGGTGAAGCCGAGAATTTATGCGTATGATTCCTCTGATATGAGCAAGCTCCCGAAAAGAATTGATAATTCCAACAAGGGTACCTATGGAAAGGTGGCAGTGATTGCAGGCAGCAAAAATATGTCAGGGGCGGCATTTTTATGTGGGAAAGCGGCATACAGGACAGGAGCAGGGCTGGTAAAGATATATACACACGAAAGCAACCGTACGATTATCCAGTCCCAGCTTCCGGAGGCGGTTATGATGACCTACAAGGATTACGAAGGAGCGCTTTCCTGTATTGAAGATGCAATGAAATGGGCAACGGTCATTGTGGTAGGACCGGGACTTGGAGTGGACATTACATCAGAAAGGATGCTTTATGAGCTGTTAATGAATGCAGAGGTTCCGCTTGTTGTAGATGCAGATGCACTGAATATTTTGTCAAATAATATTGAATTATTAAACACCGCATCCGTGTCTATGATTATGACGCCGCATATGAAGGAAATGAGCCGGTTAATTGGTAAAACCGTACCGGAGATTGCGGAAAACCGTTTTGAGACAGCAAGGCAGTTTGCAAAGAAGATGGGGGTAACCCTGGTGCTGAAGGATGCAAAGTCCATTGTGACAAATGGAGGGGAACAGACCTATATTAATCTGGCAGGCAATAATGGAATGTCCACAGGAGGCTCCGGGGATGTACTTTCCGGAATTATTGCAGGAATGATAGCAGGAGGCTTATCCCTTGCAGAGGCGGCAAAGATGGGAACCTATGTACATTGCCAGGCAGGTGACAGGGCGGCAGAGAAAAAGGGAAAATATGCGATGCTGGCTTCTGATATTATAGAATGCCTGGGGGATGTAATGCGGTTGTGTGGAAACAAGCTGGAATAAAGGAATGGCATTTTAAGGAGGCATGAAAGGATGGGTAAATATTACCGGGTTCAGGCGGATATCAGCCTGGATGCCATAAGAAAAAATATTGAGACTATGAGAGGCTGTATCCCGGGGGGAAAGAAGCTTCTGGCAGTAATCAAAGCCAATGCCTATGGGCATGGTGCAATAGAGGTTGCAGAGGCATTGGAGGATTTGGCAGACTATTTTGGCGTTGCCTGTATTGATGAGGCAGTTGAACTGAGAAGAGCCGGAGTTGTCAAGCCGATACTGATATTGGGGATGACAGATGAAAGCCTTTTTCCAGACCTTATAAAATATGATATTACACAGACGATTTTTACCTGTGAACAGGCAAAGGCATTGTCAGAGACTGCAGGCAGGCTTGGAGGCACGGGAAAGCTTCACATCAAGATTGACACCGGAATGAACCGGATTGGTTTTTCCTGTGGGAGGGAAAGTGTTGCAGAAATTGCGGCTATCGCCCAGCTGCCTAACCTGGATATGGAGGGGATTTTTACACATTATTTTAAGGCAGATGAAAAGGATAAAGCTTCGGCAAACTGCCAGCTTGCTTCCTTTACCCGGATGATAAGCTGGTTAGAGGAGGAGGGAATCACCTTTGCTATCCGCCACATTTCCAACAGTGCAGGAATTATGGAAATGCCCAATGACCTGTATGACATGGTGCGTTCCGGTATCTCCACCTATGGGCTTTATCCTTCGGAGGAGATGGATAAGGAGGCATGTATTTTATATCCGGCTATGGAGTTAAAAAGCCATGTTACGGATGTAAAAATGGTAAAAAAGGGACAGACGGTTGGTTATGGCGGAACCTATACCCTTCCTGAGGATAAAAAAATTGCAACCATAGGGGTGGGATATGCAGATGGTTATCCAAGAGCGCTGTCCAATCAGGGCAGAATGCTGTTACATGGACAATATGTACCTATTGTAGGGCGTGTCTGTATGGACCAGACCATGATTGATGTGAGTGGAATACCGGATGTCCGGATTGGAGACGAGGTGGTGCTGGTGGGAAAACAGGGGGACAATTATATAAGCGTGGAAGAGCTGGCAGGCATGTCAGCCAGCTTTAATTATGAATTTGTCTGTGATATAAACCGCCGGGTGCCGAGAATATTTTACCGGGATGGCAGGATTTGCGGTGAGAAGAACTATCTGCTAGATTAAGGCGTAGAGTAATTCCCGGACTGGAAATCCAATAATGTACCGCACAAACTGAATAGACTTGGAATACAATGGTAATACTTAGAATACCTGATGAGAAGAGAAGGACAGAAAACACTTGACAGGTACATTACATATAAAATGTGTACATGGAAAATCAGGAATTTGTAAACGGAGAGTGATACCATTGCTTGTAACAAGAGGGGATATTTATTATGCAGATTTAAGACCCGTTGTGGGTTCAGAGCAGGGCGGGGTCAGACCTGTACTGATTATACAGAATGAAGCAGGAAACCGTTATAGTTCTACCGTTATTTGTGCAGCTATTACCAGCCGGCAGAATAAGGCTAAAATCCCAACCCATGTGGAGCTTGCGGCAAACCGCTGTAATATTGCAAAGGATTCTGTGATTTTATTGGAGCAGGTGCGGACAATTGACAAACAGCGCCTCCGGGAAAAGGTATGTCATCTGGATGATGAAATCATGGGAAACGTCAACCAGGCATTAAAGATTAGTTTGTCCCTGTAAAGATTACAATGCCGACCTGCCTTGCACTGCCGTCAGCATTGTAACTAAAAGACAGTAAAACCTGGAATAATTTATAAAAAATGTTGACCAATGAAAAAAATAGTGTTATATTTCATAGACAAACGGGAAAGGAAAGAGGGAATTAAATATATGGCAATCAATGGGCCCGGTAACCTTAAGGCATTTTTCAATAAAAAAAATAGTGAAGAGCAGGCAGATGCAGTAGAGGAAGAGATATTATCGATTATCGAGGAAGGCCATGAACAGGGAGCAATCCAGCCGGATGAGGCGGAAATGATTACGAATGTGTTTGCATTTGGCGATAAGGAAGCAAGGGATGTTATGACCCCAAGGCAGAAGATGGTCTGCATTGAGGCGGACATGGATATACAGGAAGCACTGGAGGTTATGCTGGCAAATAATTATTCCAGATATCCGGTTTTTGAGGAGGATGTGGATAATATTCTTGGAATTTTACATATAAAAGATGCAGTGGCAGCTTATATGCAGGATGCAAGACAGAATGTGCGAAAGGTGGTAAGTGAGCCCTTTTACGTCCATCCTACCCAGAAAATCAGCAAATTGTTTAATGACATGCAGGCAAGCAAGAACCATATGGCAATTGTAGTGGATGAATATGGACAGACTGAGGGAATTGTTGCCATGGAGGATATCTTAGAGGTGATTGTGGGGGATATTCTGGATGAGCATGACGAAGAAGAGATTGATATTATGAAGCTTGCAGCCGGGGATGGCTATATTGTCAGGGGAAGCACGGAGCTCGAAGAATTGGAGGATTTGTTTGACATCCGGTTTCCAGAGGAAGATATTGACACGGTAAATGGGTTCATGCTTTACGAATACGGAAGACTTCCGGAGGAGCAGGACAGTATTCAGATAGCTTACCAGGGGTTTCTCTTTGAGGCATTGGAATGGGAGGACCGGATGATTAAAAAGGTACGGATTCGGAAGGCCTCGGATATGGAGAACCCGGAGGAAGAGTAATAAAATAATGCGGTCAGCTTATATGTATAGAGGGAATGTATTTTCGGTGGGAAATACATTCTTTTTCTATGGATAAATTTGGTATTGACAAAATTGTGTCGATGTACTATTGTATTATATATATAATACAAAAAAGGAGGAGTTGAATGAATTGGGAATTGAAATCGGACAGACCGATTTATACACAGTTGCTGGAAGAATTAAAGCGAAGAATTGTATCTGGCTATTATAAGCCGGGAGAAAAGCTTTTGCCGGTGAGGGAGCTGGCACAGGAAGCAAGAGTGAATCCCAATACAATGCAGAAGGCATTGTCGGAGTTAGAGCGTCAGAGTCTCGTGTTTGCAGTTCGCACCACAGGAAGATATATTACAGAGGATGTGGCGTTAATTGAGGAGACAAAGAAGGAATTTGCTTCCTTTCATGTAAAAACCTTTTATGAAGAAATGAAAGCATTAGGCTATGAGAAAAGCGGCATGATAGGTATGCTGTCAGACTATGAGGAGGGAAAGATATGAGCTTAGTGGAATGTAATGCACTTACAAAGCGCTACAGTAAGGCATTGGCACTGAACCAGGTGAATCTGAATTTAGAGCCGGGGAAAATTATCGGGCTGCTGGGACCAAACGGAAGCGGCAAAACAACATTTATTAAGATATGTGCCGGTCTGCTTACACCAACGGCAGGAACGGTTACAATCAAGGGAATGCCCATTGGACCGGAGACCAAGGCAATGGTAGCGTATCTGCCGGAACGGACCTATCTGAGCAAATGGACAAAGGTAAGAGACATACTTGATTTTTTTGAAGAAATGTACGCTAACTTTCAGAAGGATGTGGCATACCAGATGCTGGCAGACATGGGAATTAATCCGGAGGATAAGCTGAAAACCATGTCAAAGGGAACCAGGGAGAAGGTGCAGCTAATTCTCGTTATGAGCAGGAAGGCAGATTTATATCTGCTGGATGAGCCCATGGGCGGAGTAGACCCTGCAGCAAGGGATTACATATTGAACACAATCATAACGAATTATAACCCACAGGGAAGTATATTGATTTCCACGCATCTGATATCCGATGTAGAAAATATTTTAGATGATGTTATTATGATTAAGCAGGGGAATATCGTGTGTCATGATTCGGTTGACAATATCCGTGTGACCTATGATAAATCCTTAGACCAGGTATTCAGGGAGGTGTTCAGATGTTAGGAAAATTGGTAAAAAATGAATTAAAATCCTATCGTTTTTCCATGGGGATTGTATTTTTGGCAGGCTTTGTTTTTACTATATTTATGAAAATAATCTGTATGCTTCCGTACCGGGAGGAAATCAGGGAGATTATTCAGATAATTGGCTTTTATGGTTACTATTACATGATTATGCTGGTGGGTGTGGCAGCCCAGGTATTGGTTATTATACGGTTTTATAGTACCATGATAGGAGACCGTGGATATCTCACATGGACCCTGCCGGCAAAATCTTCTACCATACTCTGGTCGAAAATTATTGGCGGCGGCCTATGGGAGCTTCTGGCAGCCGTGGTGACTTATGTGTATCTTGCAATCTTCTTTGCAGGAAACTACTGGGTAAATAGTTTAATTGATGACGAGCTGATATGGATGCTTCAGGATATAGCCGATGCATTTCAGCCGGAATATCTGATTACTGTTGTTCTGGCTGTGGCTGCAATACTGTTCTGGTCTGTTGTGCCGCTGCTGCTGATATATTTATGTATGGCTATTGGACAGCTGTTTGGCAAATGGAGAATACTGGCGTCTATTGGGTGCTATTTCATTCTTATGATTTTATTACAGATTGTATTGATAGTGGGAATTGTGCTGGTGGCAGGTGCTGCAGTGGCGGTTTCTCCGAGTCCGTATGTGGCAGATATAAGCGGCTTCGCCTTCTTAAACGGACTATTTGGTGTGCTGGATGTTATAGGAATAGCAGGCTTTGCCGCCCTGTTTGCCATAACAAATTTTATTTTTAAGAGGCATTTGAATCTGGAATAGTTAAAAGTATGACAATTTTGTGAAATAAAAAAACTCTGCTTGAAATAGTGAAGAAATCGTAATATAATGTTCGTTGCCGAACAGTTTGGGAGCAAACTGTTCGGTGGCGAACATTTTTCGTTTCAGTTGAGCCGAGGGTACGGCGGACACGGATAGAGTAATGTTGGCATTTTAAACAAGGAGATGATGGATTGAAAGAAAGAGATGAATGTGAATGTTCAGGTGATTTCCGGAAGCCGCAGGATGTCAAACGGATTGGATATCAGTTAAAGGCATTAGACCATATGTTTCGCAGGAACATGGAGGCAAATATCCGGAAAAACGGATTTGAAGGAATGTCGGTAATTAATGCATGGATAATAGGTTACCTGGTGGATAATGAGGGAAAAGATATTTTTCAGAAGGATATCGAAAAGAATTTCAAGATAGGGAAATCCTCTATAGCCGGAACCCTTAAAATGATGGAAGAAAAAGATTTTATCATCAGGCAGCCGGTAAAAGGGGATGCAAGGCTGAAAAGGGTATGTCTTACGGATAAGGGAAGAGAGTATGCCCGCAAAATGGAACAGGGAAGGGATGAGATGGAGAAAAAGGTCTGCAAAGGTCTGACAGAGGATGAGATAGAGATGTTTTTTAGAATTGTTAAAAAAATGCAGGATAATCTCATAGAATAGAGTAGTTGAAAAGGAGTGACAGCATGCTAAAAACATTAATGAAACAACTAAAGGAATTTCGGAAGGATTCCATTCTTACACCATGCTTCATGGTTTTAGAGGTCATAATGGAAATGATTATTCCGTTGATGATGGCGTCTATCATCGATGATGGTGTGGAAGCGGGAGATATTAACCATATTTATAAAATGGGATTTTATATGGTGATTGCCGCAGCCATCGGCCTGACAGCCGGAATTTTAGGCGGTAAGTATGGCGCCCGTGCTTCGGCAGGATTTGCCAGAAATTTAAGAAAAGGAATGTATGAGAATATCCAGACCTTTTCCTTTGCCAATATTGACAAGTTTTCAACGGCAGGTCTGGTAACCCGTATGACCACGGATGTAACGAATATTCAAAACGCATACCAGATGATATTGCGTATGTGTATCCGGGCTCTTTTCAGTATGATTTGTGCCATGTGTATGTCCTTTTTTATCAGTGCAAGGCTGGCGTCTATTTATCTTGCAGCGGTACTGATTCTTGGGTGCATTTTAGCGCTGATTATCTATTTTGCAACCAGGTATTTTAACCAGGTTTTTCCGAAGTATGATGACTTAAATGAGAGCGTACAGGAAAATGTGTCCGCTATCCGTGTAGTAAAGGCATTTGTGAGGGAGGATTATGAGAGAGCGCGTTTTACAAAGGCAAGTAACAGCCTCTATAACATGTTTGTAAAGGCAGAATCAATTACGGCTTTAAATTCTCCGGTTATGATGGCGACGGTGTATACCTGTATCCTGTTGATTTCCTGGATGGGTGCAAAAATGATTGTGAGCTCGGAGCTTGCTACCGGCGAATTGATGAGTTTGTTTACCTATTGCATGAATATTTTAATGAGCTTGATGATGCTTTCCATGGTATTTGTCATGATTTCCATGAGTACTGCCAGTGCAAAGCGTATCGCAGAGGTATTAAATGAGAAGAGTACGCTGAACAATCCGGAACAGCCGGATATGGAGGTGACGGATGGCAGCATTTCCTTTGAGCATGTGAATTTCAGTTATCATGAAAATGCAGAGGAATGGGTGCTTAAGGATATTAATTTAGAGATTCATTCCGGTGAGACGATTGGAATTATCGGAGGTACGGGCAGCTCCAAGACCTCGCTGGCAAATCTGATAAGCCGTATCTATGATGTATCAGAGGGCTGCGTTAAGGTAGGGGGCAAGGATGTCCGCTCCTATGATTTGGAGACGCTTCGGAATCAGGTGGCAGTAGTATTACAGAAAAATGTACTGTTCTCCGGAACCATTTTGGATAACTTAAGATGGGGAGACCAGAATGCCTCAAGAGAGGAGTGTATTCATGCCTGTAAGCTTGCCTGTGCAGATGATTTCATCGAGAGCTTTCCGGATGGCTACGACACTTATATAGAACAGGGGGGAACCAATGTATCCGGCGGGCAGAAGCAGAGAATCTGTATCGCAAGAGCGTTACTGAAAAAGCCGAAGATACTGATACTGGATGATTCCACCAGTGCCGTGGATACTGCCACGGATGCGAGAATCCGAAAGGCATTTAAGGAGGAAATTCCGGGCACCACAAAGATTATCATTGCCCAGAGAATATCCAGTGTGGAGCATGCAGACCGTATTCTTGTCATGGAGGACGGCGAGGTGAACGGATTTGGTACCCATGAGGAATTACTTGCAAATAACGAAATTTATAAGGATATTTATGAGTCCCAGACCAGTGGAAATGGTGACTTCGATGAAGGAGGTGCTGCCTGATGGGAGAAAATAGTAATATGCAGGGAAAGCCGGTTAAAGGACCGGGCGGAGGAGTCCCAAGAGGACAGAAGCCGGCAGTAAAAAATCCCGGTAAGGTTTTAGGCCGCTTAGGCGGCTATATTATGAAATATTATAAGTTTCACATTATTACCGTGGTAATCTGTATCTTTTTAAGTGTAATCTGCAATGCCCAGGGAACCATGTTTATGCAGACATTGATTGACGGTTATATTACACCGCTGTTAGGCAGTGAGAATCCGGATTTTTCCGGTCTTGCAGGAGCAATTGGAAGAGTGGCAGGCTTCTATGCATTAGGTGTGTTTGCGTCATGGCTTTATAACCGGCTTATGGTAAATGTTACCCAGGGCACCCTGAGAAATTTAAGAAATGAGCTGTTTACCCATATGGAGGGACTGCCAATCAAATATTTTGATACCCATGCCCATGGAGATATCATGTCGGTATATACCAATGACGTAGACACTTTGAGGCAGGTTATTTCCCAGAGTATGCCCCAGCTGTTAAACAGTGGAATTACGATTATAACGGTGCTGGTCTGCATGATTCGGTTAAACATTCCACTGACCGCAGTTACAATGGTTATGGTTGGTATTATGCTGGTAGTCACCAGGAAAGTATCCGGCAAGTCCGGAAAATATTTCATGGAGCAGCAAAAGGATATTGGTGCTGTGAATGGTTATATTGAAGAAATGATGTCCGGACAGAAGGTGGTTAAGGTATTCTGTCATGAGGAAGAAAGTATTAAGGATTTTAATGTGTTAAATGACCAGTTATTTGAAAGCGCCTATCAGGCAAACAAATTTGCCAATATATTAGGTCCGATTAATGCCCAGCTCGGAAATCTTAGCTATGTGGTATGTACCATTGTAGGCGGCTTGATGGCTTTATCGGGAATTGGCGGCTTAACCCTTGGAACCCTTGCCAGCTTCCTGTCCTTTAATAAGAGCTTTAATATGCCAATCAACCAGATTAGCATGCAGTTGAATTCTATTGTCATGGCACTTGCCGGTGCAGACCGGGTGTTCCGTTTACTGGACGAGGAGCCGGAGGTAGATGACGGTTATGTGAAGCTGGTGGTAGCGGAAGAAAAGAACGGAGAACTGACGGAAAGTGATAAGAAATATACCGGTAAATGGGCATGGAAGCATGAGCATCAGGCAGACGGAAGCGTGACCTATGAGCCGCTTCAGGGAGGCATTGTATTTGACGGAGTGGATTTTGGATATGACGACAGCAAAATGGTGTTACATGATGTGCGGCTCTATGCAAAACCGGGACAGAAGATTGCCTTTGTGGGCTCCACCGGAGCAGGTAAGACTACGATTACAAACCTGATTAACCGGTTCTATGACATACAGGATGGAAAAATCCGTTATGACGGAATCAATGTAAATAAGATTAAAAAGGCGGATTTACGCCATTCTCTGGGAATTGTACTGCAGGATACCCATTTGTTTACCGATACGGTAAGGGAGAATATCCGTTACGGCAATCTGGATGCGACAGATGAGGAGGTGGTGGCAGCAGCCAAGCTTGCCAATGCCCATAATTTTATCAAGCATCTGCCACAGGGCTACGATACAGTGCTGACCGGAGACGGGGCAAACTTAAGCCAGGGACAGAGACAGCTTCTTGCCATTGCCAGGGCTGCCATTGCCAATCCTCCGGCGCTGATTTTGGATGAGGCGACCTCCTCCATTGATACCCGTACCGAGCGTCTGGTACAGGACGGTATGGATAAACTGATGGAGGGAAGAACCACCTTTGTGATTGCCCATAGATTGTCCACCGTCCGGAACAGTGACTGCATCATTGTTCTGGAGCATGGCAGGATTATTGAAAAAGGTACCCATGAGGAGCTGCTTGAGCAGAAGGGAAAATATTACCAGCTGTATACGGGAAAGACAGCATAAATGATATTTCAAAGCGGTGTATAGTGTATGGCAGGCGGGGTTATGAAGCAGGAAATATTGAAAAAATGTGCAGCTGAGTTGTGACAAAGGGAAGAGAGGAACTAGATATGGATAAGAAGGATAAGACAATAGAGATTTTTCAGAATGCGCCGGTGCCAAAGGCGGTTATCAGCAACATTGTTCCGTCCATTATCAGTATGATTATGGTACTGCTGTATAATCTGGCAGATACCTTTTTTATAGGACAGACAAAAAATGCATATATGGTGGCGGCGGTGTCCATCGCAACGCCGGTATTTTTAATCTTTATGGCGGTGGGAATGTTATTTGGAATTGGCGGTACTTCACTGATTTCCAGAATGCTGGGAGAGGGAAGGGAGGATAAGGCAAGGAAAACCTCCTCCTTCTGTTTCTGGACCGGACTTACCATTGGTGTGATTGCCATGGTGTTGATTTGGATTTTTGTGGAACCGCTTTGCAGGCTGGTGGGTGCCAGTGATGATACGATAGAGTATGCGGCGCAGTATTTAAATATTGTGGCATTGGGAATTCCGTTTCTGATTGTCAGCAATGCCTTTAGCAACATTATCCGTTCCGAAGGACGTGCCAAGACTGCCATGAGCGGCATGATTATTGGAAATCTGATGAATATCGTGTTAGACCCGGTTATGATTCTGGGCTTTGGATGGAATGTGGCAGGTGCCGCTGTGGCAACGGTAATTGGAAATGTATTTTCGGCGGTATTTTATATCAGCCATCTGGTATCCAGGCGGAGTATGCTGTCCATCAAATTAAAGGATTACAAGGCTTCCGAGCGGATTGCAACCGGAGTAATGGCGATTGGGATTCCGGCATCCCTTAATAGTATTTTGATGAGTGTTTCCAATATTCTCATCAATAAGGTTATGGCAGGCTATGGGGATATGGCTGTGGCTGGTCTTGGAGTTGCCATGAAGGTAAATATGATTGTGGTTATGCTGCTGATTGGTCTCGGAACCGGCATCCAGCCGTTATTAGGCTTCTGCTTTGGAGCCAGGAATAAAAAGCGGTATATGGCAGTGCTTAAATTTTCCTTATGTCTGGCATTTGGGCTCAGCCTGGTTATGACGGTAATCTGTTACTGCTTTGCCGGGCCTCTTGTCACGGCATTTTTGGACAATGCGGACGCTTTTACCTATGGAATGCAGTTTTCAAGAATTTATATATTGTCGGGACCGGTTATCGGAATTTTATTTGTGATGATTAACGCCATCCAGTCTACCGGTGCCGCAGTGCCATCCCTGATTCTTTCTATCAGCAGGCAGGGACTTTTGTATATGCCGATTCTGTTTCTGTTTACCCGGATTTTTGATTCTGCAAGGCTGGTGGCTTTGGCGCAGCCGGTAACAGATTATCTTGCGGCGGCATTGGCGGTGGTTTTGTTTATTGTAACCTATCGGAAATATTTTCTGCATTTTGAAGAAACGGCGGTTGAAAATGAATAAGCTTCCCGTAATTTTCCGGTTATCAAATAAATATGGAACAGGTGTGGCGGTGTTATTTTAATACCGCCACACCATTCATTATAATATTCTTTGTCAGGCCTGCCAGTTCTTCTGGTGTATCCTTTAAATTGTTCTGTAACCAGGTTTCAATGATTCCGATACAGCCTCCCAGCGTATAGTTGTAGAAATATTGAAGCTCCTTTGTTTTATTTTTGTTTAACGGAAACTGCCAGTGCTCAAAACAGCTTTCCCAGATTAGTTTCTTTAAACGGTTTACAAATGCCGGGTCGCCGGTGGAGCCCAGCATGACTGTGACCAGGGGAGCGTTTTCTTTTATAAAAGTAAAAATATCTTTCAGAAGTGGAAATGGGTTGCCGTTCAGGCTTCCGGTAGGGTAGGAACTTACAATTTTTCGGAATTCTGTAAAGGATTCTTCCTCGATTTCCTCTAACAAATCAAAAATATCTTTATAGTGCAGGTAAAGGGTTCCTCTGTTTAAATCTACCTTTTCTGTTAATTCCCGGATAGAAATTTCTTTCAAATTTTTCTGGGACATCAATTCCAATAAGCCATTTTTTAGGGCAAGCTTTGTTTTACGAATACGGCGGTCCTGGTTTTTTTCCATAACATTTTCCTCCTGATATTGTGTAGATGTGGTATCGCAATGTGTTTGTGATGTATGCTGTAAAGCTAAAAGTACATGTAAAACATATGTATATTATAAAAGTTGTGTTATTTGTGTGAAGATGAACACTTCCTTGAAAAAATGTTTATTTAGGGACGCTAAAAAAAATATTGTTTATTGATGTATGTTGTTGAATTCATTATAATCGAAGCGAAAATAAAAATCAACAATATGTTGATAAATGATTGGAGTGTTCATAAATGAAAGAGAAATTTTTCAGAGGTGTAGTGAAGCACAGAAAACCCGTTACAGTGTTTTTTTTAATCGGTGCCGTAATTTGTGCCTTCCTGCAGACTCTCGTATCAGTCAATTATGACATGAATGATTATCTTCCGGAGGATACGGCTTCCACTGTGTCTTTGGATAAAATGGAAGAGGAATTTGGAAGTGGGATTCCCAACGCCCGGGTTATGGTCAGGGATGTTACATTAGCCCAGGCATTAAAACAAAAGGAAGCGCTTGAAAAAATAGACGGAGTCAGCGAGGTCACATGGCTGGACGATGCGGCAGATATCACGATTCCCCTTGAAATGATGGATGAGGATACCGTAGAGGATTATTATAAGGATGGCACCGCACTGTATTCGGTGACGGTGGAGGAAGAGAAAACGGTAGAGGCAGTGAATGCAATCCGGGAGTTAATCGGTGATGACAATGCCATGACCGGCACAGCGGTGGATACTGCGGTGGCGACCACTTCTACCACAGAGGAAATCAGTAGAATTGTCAAAGTTGCTGTGCCCTTCGTATTATTTATTTTGCTTCTGACCACAACCTCATGGTTTGAGCCGGTTGTACTGTTGGCATCTATCGGAATTGCGGTTGTTATCAATGCGGGCACCAATCTGATTTTTGGCGAAATCTCTTTTGTGACCAATGCCGCCGGAAATATTCTGCAGCTTGCGGTATCATTGGATTATTCCGTATTTCTACTGCACCGCTTTAAGGAATTAAGGAAGGAGATAGATAATCCGGAAGAGGCAATGGTGCAGGCACTGTGCAAGTCCTTAAGCTCCATTTTATCCAGCGGGTTGACAACGGTAATCGGATTTTTAGCTCTGGCATTGATGCGGTTCCGGATTGGACCGGATTTGGGTCTGGCTCTGGCAAAGGGAATCGCCTTGAGCCTGATTGTTGTATTTGTTCTGGCACCGGGATTGATTTTATATTGTTATCCGTTGATTGTAAAAACTTCCCATAGAAGCTTTATGCCATCCTTTAAAGGCTTTAGTAAAGCAGTAAAAAAGTGCATGATTCCTTTCACAATCCTTTTTGCTATATTGATTATTCCGGCATATCTGTCTTCTGTGCATAACAGTTACTATTATGGTTCCAGTCACATTTTTGGAAGTGACACGCAGCTTGGAAAGGATACAGCAGTAATTGAAAAGGTGTTTGGAAAATCCAATTCCTATGTGCTGATGGTGCCAAAGGGGGATTTTGCAAAGGAAGAAGAGCTTTCTGCCGAGCTAAAGAAGATACCGCAGGTATCCTCTATTATTTCCTATGTGGACCAGGCGGGAGCGGAGGTTCCTACAGAATATGTGGATGAAGAAATTTTGAGTAAGTTAATCAGTGACCATTACAGCCGTATGGTAATTACGGTGGAAACCGATTATGAAGGTGAGGAAGCATTTTCTGTGGTAGAACAGATGAGGAATACTGCAAATGAATATTATCCGGATATGTATTACCTTGCCGGTGCCACCGTCAGTACCTATGATTTGATGGATACGGTAACCGCAGATATGATACGGGTAAATCTGATTGCAATCGGTGCAGTGTTTATCGTATTGCTGCTGTCTTTAAAATCAGTATCATTACCGGTATTTCTTGTGCTGGCAATCGAGACGGCAATCTGGCTGAATTTGTCCGTTCCATACTATGTAGACAGTCCTTTATTCTACATTGCTTATCTGATTATCAGTTCCATTCAGTTAGGTGCTACGGTAGATTATGCAATCCTGATGACGGACCGTTATCTGGAATACCGTCAGGAATCCGGAAAAGCAGATGCGGTTGTCAATACGGTTTCCAGTGTTATGGTGTCCATTCTGACCTCCGGTACGGCACTGACTGCAGTGGGATTTTTCCTGGGGAAGATGACTTCCCACGGTTTGCTGGCACAGCTTGGTATTCTGCTTGGACGGGGAACCATATGCTCCCTGATTATTGTAATATTTGTAGTACCGGGACTGCTTTATCTGTTTGACAGATTAATTGAAAAGACGACAATGGGACTTCGGTTTTATCATGAAAAAGATAGAAAGGATGATGGATTATGTTTAGAAGAAAAAGTAATGCAGCAAGAATAACAGCCCTGACTATAGCGGCAGTTTTGGCAGGTACCAGTGTACCGGCTGCTGCCTATGCAAAGGAAACTGAAAATGGAAAAGAAGAGGTTATCTATGTAAATCTGGCAGGCAATGGAGAGGTGGAGGGTGTTTATGCCGTCAATATCTTTACGGAGAAAGAGATTACCGATTATGGGGATTATGAAGAAGTGCATGGCATGAATACAGAAGATGATATTACCTATGAAAACGGAGTGGTAAAGGTTACCAATAATGCGGACCGTCTGTATTATGAAGGCGTCATGAAGGATGTGGAGATTCCCTGGGATTTTGATATTTCCTATCAGCTGGACGGAATCAGCATGAGTGCCGATGAGGTTGCAGGGAAAAGCGGTGCATTAAAGATTACGATTCATGTAAGCGAGAATAAGAATTGTAAAAGTGACTTCTTTGATAATTATGCATTACAGGTGACTTTAAAGCTGGATACAGATTCCTGTGAAAACATCGTCTGCAATGGGGCGACAGAGGCAAATGCGGGAAGTGACAAGCAGATGACCTATACCATTCTTCCGGGAAAATCCAAGGATATTGAGGTTGCTGCAGATGTAACGAATTTTGAGATGGAGGCAATTGCCATAAATGGTGTAAGGCTTAATCTGGATGTGTCCGACGAGGATGTGGATACTTCGGATTTGGAAGACAGAATTAGTAAGCTTCAGGATGGAGTGGCAGAGTTAGATGACGGGGCTGCTGATTTAAATGAGGGTGCAAAAACAGTTAACAAGGGTGCAGAATCCTTAAAAGAGGGAATCAATACCATAAATACGGCACTGAATAAGCTGAACAAAAAATCAGGGAATCTGACAAAGGGCTCAACAGCAGTGAAGACAGCCTTAAAAACGATACAGACTTCCTTGAAGGATGTTACGATTACAACGGAACAGTTAAGTACCTTAAGCAAATCTTCTACGGAGATAAAAAACGGACTGGATGAGCTGGAAAAGGGACTTACGAAGCTGGATGCATCCATTTCCTCGTATTACAGCGAATTAAGTAATGCAGGAATATCGGATATAAATGCGTTTGCTGCACAACATGGCACAGCTGCCGGTGCCCTTTCCCTGAGCAGTACCCAGCAGAAGGTATACAGTGCATATACAAGCGGTGGAGAAAGTGCAGCTGCGGGAAAGCTGGCAGAGCTTGCCGGGAATGGAGATGCAGAGGCAAAAGCGGTATGTGACCAGGGACAGGGTGAGATTGCACGTTATATCAGCAGTACGGCAGCCATAAAGACGGCGCAGCAGCTGCTGAGTGCAGATACTGCTTATATTAAGGGAAGTAATACTTTAATATCCGGAATAGATGCAAGTCTGGATAAGGATTCAGGGGAGCTGATGACTGGAGCCGCAAAATTAAATGCAGGTTATAAAGAATTTGACGGGAATATTCAAGGTCTGGTAAATTCCCTTGGCAATCTGGCAAAAGACATGACCACGTTAAAGACTGGCATCAACCAGTTGGTAGAAAATTATGATGCTTTGGATTCCGGAATCGGGGAATATACGGAAGCGGTCAATACGATTACCACCGGATACAGCAAAATCTGTGAAGGTGCGGTAACCCTTGTAAAAGGTACCAGCCAGCTTTATGAAGGCACCCAGTCCATGTCGGAGGGGACAGGAACTTTTAGAAGTGAGACCAGTGGATTACAGGGTGAAATTGATGATAAGCTTGACACCATGATAGACTCTTTTACTGGCGGGGATTATGAGGTGAAATCCTTTGTGTCAGAGAAGAACACAAATGTAGCTTCGGTTCAGTTTGTCATTCAGAGCGGTGCGGTTAAGGTAGAAGAAGAGGAGAGTACGCAGGAGGAAGAAGAGAAAAAGGGAATTGTCGATAAATTTAAAGATTTGTTCTAAAGGAGATATGTAAACAGGAAAAGATTATAAAAAATACATTTGAAGAAAATACAGGAAGCCTGGCTGCCTGTATTTTCTTGAGTATGGAACTTGTTTTTGTTTAATCCTGTAGAAATTATATTAATTATACATGTATTTCTTGACATGGTATTCGGATTAAAGCATATTATAGTGATTAGTATGAAACGCGAAAGAAGGAATGTTTTATGTTGTATGTTATCTATGTGGCAGCCGGATTGGGTGCGGGGATTGTAACTGGTCTGGCGGGACTTTCCGCAGCCGTAGTCATTACCCCGTTTTTAGTTAGCCTATGCGGGTGGCAGGGGTATGATGCAGTGACGGTTGCCCTGGCATCCGATGTACTGGCAAGCTTATTGTCTGCTTATACATATTATAAAAATAAGAATATTGACGCAAAAAGGGGCGCATTGGTTATGATAACTGCTTTTATCGGAACGGTGATTGGAAGCTATTGCGGTTATCTCTTCAGCCAGAAGGAACCGGATGGGTTAGGCTATATATCTATGCTGACAACGGTTTTTCTTGGAATAAAGTTTCTTGTAAAACCGGTTACCGGGGGCAATGAATCTGCTGTAAATTTGAAAGAAAATGGGGGACAGGCGAAAACGGTTCTTGCCATGTTTTTAGGCTGCCTGATTGGCTGGGTATGCGGTTTTACCGGAAGCGGTGGAGGTATATTGATGCTGACGGTATTTACTCTGGTGCTGGGTTATAATCTGAAGGTTGCAGTTGGAACCAGCACCATGATTATGTCGGTGGTTGCGTTGACAGGAACAGTCAGCCATGTGTCTATGGGAGCAGATATCTATCCCCTTCCGATGGCGGTTATTGTAATCTGCTGTCTGGTGGGTGCAGTGGTTTCCGCAAAATTTGCAAACAAATGTGAGATTAAAAAATTGAATCGGATAGTGGGAGTGGTCTTGTTGGTTTTGGGGATTGTTACAATTGGAATAAAGCTTGTCTAATGTGCGATAATGAATGGAATTATTATAAGGAGAAAGGTTTGCGTTGCCCGTTTTTATATGATATTCTCTATATTAGAAATAAAAACACAAAGATAAATGAGGTAACCTATGCTAGGAGACAGACGGGGAAATTCCCTAAAGGATTATGTAGCAGATTATATTGTATTTGATTTAGAGACCACAGGAATCAGCCCCAATTACGATTCCATTATTGAGATTTCAGCAGTGAAGGTGGTAAATAAAAAGGTAACAGATACCTTCAGCAGCCTGGTCAATCCGGAAAGACCGATACCTTACGGGGCAACGGCGGTAAATGGAATCAGTAATGAAATGGTGGCAGATGAGCCGGTATTGGATGAGGTTTTCCCGCAGTTTATTGAATTTATTGGGGATAATATACTGGTGGGGCATAATATCCAGTCTTTTGACATGAAATTCATATGGAGAGCGGCGGAAGAATTGTTTGGGAAGACAATCAGCAATGATTATATTGATACGCTTCCGATGGCAAGGCGGTGTCTTCCCCAGCTTGGATATCACAGGCTGGTGGATATCGCTGCTTATTACACAATCAGTACATCTGGTGCGCATAGAGCGTTGAACGACTGCCTGATGAACCAGCAGTGTTTTGAGCGGATGGCACAGGAGCGTGTAAAATATTCTCAAAAAATTTGCCCTAGATGCGGCGGAGAGATGAGACGGAGAAATGGAAGATACGGCGAGTTTTGGGGATGCAGTGGATTCCCGGCATGCCGGTATACGGAAAACGGTTGAGAAAGGAAAGGCTTGACAGGCAGTTTTGAAATAGTGAGTAATATTCACATACCGCGTGAAATCTTTTCATATTTTCACTTTACATTTAAGCCCATAGCACCTATAATAACGGATAGTGTGCTGTGGGTTTTCTTGATAAAATGAATCAATTAATCACAAATACTTTATGATATTAAGAGTACACCTTAGCATAATCATTTCATATAAAACATATCAGTTTAAAGCGGATAACAAGGAAAAAACAAGGAGTGTAAAAAGTGAGAAACACAGTAGAAATCAGATGGCACGGCAGAGGCGGCCAGGGTGCCAAGTCAGCGGCATTGATGTTAGCGGATGCTGCATTTATGACAGGAAAACATGTACAGGGTTTTCCGGAATATGGTCCGGAGCGGATGGGAGCGCCGATTACGGCTTACAACCGGATTAGTGAAAATCCAATCCGTGTACATTCCAACATTTATGACCCGGACTATGTGGTTGTGGTAGATGAGACATTGTTAGAGAGTGTAGATGTGACGGCAGGGCTGAATCCGGAGGGCGCAATTGTCATTAATACCACAAAGAGTGCGGAGGAGGTAAAGCCGTTCTTAAAGGGGTATACCGGCGGAGTGTATACGATAGACGCAAGGGAGATTTCCGAAAAGTGCTTAGGCAGATATTTCCCGAATTCTCCGATGCTGGCAGCCATCGTTGCAATCAGCAAGGTTATGACGAAGGAGGATTTCTTCCGGGAGATGGAAGGCTCTTACAAGCACAAATTTGCAAAGAAGCCAGAGGTGATTGAGGGTAACCTTAAGGCATTACATATGGCATATGAGGAGGTGGAGTAAATGGCAGCAACAGATATTACAAAGATTACAGAAAAGAGCAGCTGGCAGGATTTGACAGTGGGAAACCAGATTTACGGTGCCGGAACCTCCAAGGAGTTTAAGACAGGAGAATGGAGAACCCAGACTCCGGTTTTTCACAGTGAGAAGTGTAAGCAGTGCCTGTTATGCGTACCGGTATGTCCGGACAGCTCTATTCCGGTCTGCGACAGCAAGAGGGAAGATTTTGACTATGACCACTGCAAGGGCTGTGGTATCTGTGCAAAGGTTTGTCCTTTTGATGCAATTTCCATGAAGGAGGGACAGTAAGATGGCAGTTAGAGAACGTTTATCCGGAAATGAAGCCATTTCCTATGCAATCAAGCAGGTGAATCCTGATGTTATGCCTGCATTTCCGATTACTCCGTCCACGGAGATTCCACAGTATGTGGCAAACTATATCGCAAACGGAGAGATGGATACGGATTTTATTCCGGTGGAGAGCGAGCACAGCTCCATGAGTGCAACCATTGGAGCTTCGGCAGCGGGAGCAAGAGCGCTTACCGCAACCTCATCCTGTGGTCTGGCATTGATGTGGGAGGAGCTTTATGTAGCGGCTTCCAACCGTTTACCGTTGGCACTCTGTCTTGTAAACAGGGCGTTATCCGGTCCGATTAACATTAACTGTGACCATTCGGATTCCATGGGTGCAAGGGATACCGGATTTATTCAAATCTATGCAGAGAACAACCAGGAGGTATAT
Source organism: uncultured Clostridium sp. (assembly GCA_900544905.1). Lineage (GTDB taxonomy): Bacteria > Bacillota > Clostridia > Lachnospirales > Lachnospiraceae > CAG-590. The sequence goes on along the minus strand of UQXF01000001.1, from coordinate 63,276 downwards.
GATAATTTTGTCCAGGCATACCGTATTTCCGAGCATAAGGATGTCAGACTTCCGATTATGATTTGCCAGGATGGTTTTATCACCAGTCATGCGGTGGAGAATATTGAATTATTAGAAGATGACAAGGTTAAGAATTTTGTTGGTGAGTATGAGCCGGAAAATTATCTGTTAAATGCAGACCAGCCAATGGCGCTGGGACCATACGCAGTTTCCAATTACTATATGGAGACAAAAATGGCGCAGAATACCGCCATGAACAACGCCAAGAAGGTTATCTTGGAGGTTGGTAAGGAATTTGGCGAAATGTCCGGGAGAAGCTATGGCTTTTTCGAGGAGTACCGCTTAGAGGATGCGGATTATGCACTGGTGATGATTGGCTCTGCAGCGGGAACCACGAAGGATGCAGTGGACGCTTTAAGAGAGCAGGGAATGAAGGTCGGATTATTAAAGCTTCGGGTGTTTCGTCCGTTCCCGGATGAGGAAATTGCCAATGCCCTTAAGAATTGCAAGACGGTTGCTATCATGGACAGAAGCGAGTGCTTCCGGGGCAAGGGCGGCCCACTTGGAGCCGAGGTAAAGGCAGCCCTTTATGACTATGCAAAGGATGTAAAGGCATTTAATCTCGTTTATGGTCTGGGTGGAAGAGATTTCACAGTGGAAGAGGCAGAGCAGATTTACAAGGATTTGGAAGCTTACGATAAAGAAGGCAAAGAGTTTAAAGAGTACCGTTATGTGGGATTGCGCGGAGAGGGCTATACCGTAAGCCGTGAGAATCCTGCAAAGAAGAATTAGAAGGAGGCAGATGAGATGAGTTATAATTTTAAAGCAGAAATGAATAAACCGGAACGTCTGGCTCCAGGACACAGAATGTGTGCCGGATGCGGCGGAACCATTGCAGTTCGTGCAGTGCTCCGTGCCCTTCATGAGGGGGACAAGGCGGTTATCGGTAATGCTACAGGATGTCTGGAGGTTTCCACCTTTATGTATCCGTATACCGCATATGAGGACAGTTATATCCACAATGCATTTGAAAATGCAGGTGCTACTATGAGCGGTGTGGAGACTGCCTATAATGTATTAAAGAGAAAAGGCAAGATTGATGATACCTATAAATTCATTACCTTTGGAGGTGACGGTGGTACATACGATATCGGTTTACAGTCTCTATCCGGTGCTATGGAGCGTAACCATGATTTTGTCTATGTGTGTTACGATAACGGTGCTTATATGAATACCGGTATCCAGCGTTCCTCTGCAACCCCGATGTATGCAGATACCACCACAACACCGGTGGGAAGCCAGTCCAATGGTAAAATGCAGAACCGTAAGGATTTAGCTTCCATTATTGCAGCCCATGATGTTCCGTATGTTGGTCAGTCTACATTACTTGGTAACTTCAAGGATTTACATACAAAGGCAGAAAAGGCGATTTATACAGAGGGTGCCTGTTTCCTGAATGTCATGGCACCATGTCCGAGAGGCTGGAGATATCCGACTGAGGATATTATGGAGATTTGTAAGCTGGGTGTGGAGACCTGTTACTGGCCATTGTTTGAGGTGGACCACGGCAAATGGATTCTCAATTATGAGCCGAAGAAAAAGCTTCCGATTGAGGATTTCTTAAGGCCACAGGGAAGATTCAAGCATTTATTCAAGAAGGGAAATGAAGACTTAATCGTACAGTTCCAGGAGGAAGTGGACAGACGCTGGGAAGAGCTTCAGTTCCGGTGTTCAAAGTATTAGGATAGAAAATGTGTTAACAGCAGGGAGATATGTTCGTATTTTCCTGCTTTTTTTCTCTATGGGAAAAGTTTCCGGCATTTGGCATGACATTTCAGGTGCTTTATAGTATAATTGTGAACCAGAAGCAGAGAAAATTTAAATTAAGAAATTATTTTCAATTGTCCTGAACAGCCGGTTAAGGCAACGAAAGGAAGATAGAATGGAAGAAAGACAGAGCAGGGAATTAAGTGAAATTATAAAGGAATTGCGTAAGGATTTGCATTTAAACCGCCGGGAATTTTGCGATTATTTTAATATTCCTTACCGTACCGTACAGGATTGGGAATGCGGAAAAAGGACTATGCCGGAATATGTATTGCGGCTGTTGGAGTATAAAATCCGGACAGATGAAAAACTGATAGAGCAAAGGCAGGAGCGGAAGTCACAAAAGGGAGAAGGGACTGGTATCCGCAGGATGCGAATCAGTGATTATGAGGAAGTGCACAAGCTTTGGCTTTCCTGTGATGGTGTTGGATTAAACGAGCTGGATGATTCAAGGGATGGAATCGAGCATTTTCTGCTTCGGAATCCGGATACCTGCTTTGTGGCAGAAAGAGACGGAAATGCAGCTGGAGTGATTCTTGCAGGCAATGATGGGAGAAGGGCATACATTTATCATCTGGCGGTTCTTAAGGAATACAGGGGAAATGGAATTGCAGCACAGCTGGTGGATGCAGTGGTAAATGCGCTTAAGCTTTTGGGAATCAAAAAGGCGGCATTGGTAGTCTTTAAAGATAATGCGGAAGGGAATGCCTTCTGGGAGAAAATGGGTTTTACGGTAAGAGAGGATTTGCTATACCGGAACAGGGTGATTCCGGAAGAGGACTGAAAAAGGAGGATTTCTGGATGGAGTTTTTATTTACAGAGGAAAATAAATTATTACGGGATATGGAAGAGGAGTGGCTTGCAGGGCGCAAATTTGGAGCTTATATGCTGGTGGGAAAAAGCGGCAGTGGGAAAACAGCTTTTTTGCGGCAGCTGGATTTGGATTGGCAGAAGCAGCAGAAGAGAAAAATGATAACCTGGATTACTACGGAACAGGTGATAGATTCTTTTTTACATGACAGGGATATATTGAAAGAGCTTGAGACATCAATTGTCATAATAGAAAATATGGAAGATTTAGCCGGAAAAGAGAATACTTTAATATATATCTTTGATTTGGTGCACAGCTGGTTAGCACAGGGAGAACGGTTGTTTATAGGTACGTCTGCCGATAGTAGTCTGCCGGTTGCGGACTATGTGACAAGATTGGAAAGCCGGGAAATTGAAATTACACCCGGGATTGTGGAGCGGATTGCCAAAATGAAGAATATCCGGCTGGATAGACAGTGCATCGATTTGCTTTGCAGAGAGGCAGAAGGCAGGATGGCAAGCCTGTTAGGTATTCTGCATAGAGAAATGCTGGCAGGGAGAATATAGATTTTTTGTGTACACATACCTCTCTTTCGGATTGACACAATGCGTGTATTCTGATATAATTGCACTACTATATGAAGAAGGGAGGGCATTTATGTCAGATAAGGAATTATTATCCGCAATTTCAGACATTGTGGAAGCAAAGCTTGAGCCAATTAAACAGGATATCCATGGCTTAAAAGAAGATGTAAGCGGCTTGAAGGAAGAAGTAGGAAGCCTGAAAGAAGACGTAAGCGGCTTAAAGGAAGAGGTAGGAAGCCTGAAAGAAGACGTAAGCGGCTTGAAGGAAGAAGTAGGAAGCCTGAAAGAAGATGTAAGCGGCTTGAAGGAAGAAGTAGGGAGTCTGAAAGAAGACGTGAGCGGCTTGAAGGAAGAGGTAGGAAGCCTGAAAGAGGACGTAAGCGGCTTGAAGGAAGAGGTAGGGAGTCTGAAAGAGGATGTAAGCGGTTTGAAAGAAGACGTGAGCGGCTTACAGGAAGAAGTAGGCAACATAAAAGAGGACATAAGCACCTTACAGAAAAATGTCGGAAGCTTGACCAGCAGAATGGATTCATTAGAAAAAGAAGTAAGGCGTAATAGCATTCTGCTTGAAAATGAAGTCTTACCAAGAGTTCGGACCATTGAAAAAATGTATGTGGATTCTTCCAAAATTTATATGGAAAAGGCTGCACAGATTGACAGTATGCAGGATGATATTGATATTATGAAAGTTGTAATCCAAGAACATAGTGAAAAATTAGAAAAGATATCGTAGTATTAGGTAGAATAGAATGATTGAGAAGATAAAAATGTCCCGCAAAATACCGCAAATCCAATTACAGATTTGCGGTATTTTTCAGGTAAAAGCCGGTATTACAACGGCTTATAAGAGCATGAATATTTCTGCTTTGCCTCATCAATCTTGTTCTGCTCTGCATCCGGAGTAGGATAGAAGCCTCTTTCATGCATGGAGCAGAATACATCCTGCTGCATCGTGTGTTCATCGGCAAGGATATCTAACATGGTGGAACGAAGTCCTTCATGTACACATTCATTTGAGAAAGTATTGAACAGATTGGTAGCTGATTTCTGTGCAGCTAAGGCGTCGCCTAATATTTCTTTTTCTTTATATAATTCCATCGTTATCCTCCTAACTTAAATGACTATAAAGCTTGTTAAAATGTGACTGGTGTCTCTTGGAAATTTCTTCCATTTCACTTCTTACATTTGCATCTGTGGCATGACTTGCCAGCATCTGGAATTTTTTTACCAGTAATTCTTCTTCCGATAAACAATCGTTTAATGCAGATAATTCTTTTTCTGATAAATTACTCATTTTGATTCTCCTTTTTATTGATATATGGTTATTATGAATACGGATTTGAAAATTTATACCAAAAAAGAAAAATTTTTAGAAGAAATTTTTTGGATAGTTTGACTTTTTTCGGATTAGAATCGTTATAATAAGTGAAACGTTTCAAACAGAACAAGGAAACAGCAAGGCGGATTGTAGCAGATTCCCTGCTGCGGGAAGGATGGCATAGTGGAAGATACCAGATTCATAAAACAACTGAAAAAGGGTGACAAAGAGGGAATCAATGCCCTGTTTGACAAATATTATGACCGGGTGTATGGCTACTGCTACCGACATGTGACCCACAGGGAAAATGCACAGGATTTGACACAGGAAGTGTTCTTAAGGGTATTTAAGCATATATAGAGGATTACCGGCATTATGGAAAATTTGAAAATTATTTATATGTGGTCGCCGGAAATTTGTGCAGGGATTTTTACAAAAAGAAGAAATTTTATTCCCTTGAGGATGTGGAGCTGCAGGCAGAGGAGGAAGGCTTTGTAAAAGCCGAGCAGGCATTGGCGGTAAAGGAAGCGTTAGACAGGCTGCCGGAGCTGGAAAGGGAAATTATTTATCTCCGTTTTTATCAGGACAGGAAGATAAAGGATATTGCCAAAATACTGGATTTGAAATTATCCACGGTGAAATATCATTTAAAAAAGGGACAGGAATTGTTAGGAAAGGAGGCAGGCATATGACAGGAGAGGAAATGGAGTTAAAGAAAAGACTTAAGCAGTATCAGGTTCCGGCACCAGACCGGAAAAGAAAAGAAAAAACCAGGGCACTGCTGCAGGATATGAGACAGCCCTGCCGGATGACGGACCGGCAGTTTATTTTGGGGCAGCTTGGCTTTATCAGACCTCATACGTGGATTGGGCAATTGGCGGTTTTTGTGGTAATCTGCATGATTCTATACCGTTTGCTTGAAATTGGGTATAGGGATTACAGAATACTTTCCGTAGTCTCTGCAATGACCCCGATGCTTCTGGTATTTCATATCGAGGAACTTGCAAAAATCTGTTATAAAAGCATGCTGGAAATTGAGATGGCAACAAAATATTCCTTAAAGAAGCTGGTGCTTTCCAGAATGTGTATTTTAGGAACTGCGGATTTATTAGTGCTTGGCGGCTTTGTCACATTTTTAAATATTTATCTGGATGAAAGCCTGTTCGGGATTCTGCTCTATAGCCTGGTGCCCTTTAATCTTACCGTAATCGGGCTGATTTATCTGCTGAAATACGCCGGAAAGGGTATGTATGGATATCAGGCTCTTGCTTATACCGGCTGTGTATGTGTGTGCTTTGTGATGATTGCGTTTTACAGACCTCTGGTTTACAGCAGGGAGAACCAGGATATGTGGCTGCTGGTATGCATTGCTTCCCTGCTGGTTCTGGTAAAGGTCATAAGGGAGGTTTGGAAGGACGTATTACATTGTGAGGGACTGCTGGCTGCAGAGGGATAATTTGCAGCGGGGTTGTTGACTTAGAAAGACAGGAGGAAATGATATGGTATTAACGATAGAACAGCTGACAAAGCAATACGGCAGTAAAATTGCCGTAGACAGGCTGGATGGAGAGTTTGGAAACGGGGTATACGGACTGCTCGGTGCAAACGGAGCGGGAAAAACCACATTGATGCGTATGATTTGCGGAATACTGACACCGACATCCGGAGAAATCAAGCTGGACGGAGTGAATAATCTGGATATGGGAGAAGAATTCAGGGAGCAGCTTGGTTATCTTCCCCAGGATTTTGGATATTATCCTGAATTTAAAGCGAAGGAGTTTATGCTCTATATTGCGGCACTTAAGGGGCTGCCGCCTGCAAATGCAAAGCGGAGGGCAGATGAGCTGCTGGAAATGGTGGGATTGAAGGAAGTAGCAAATAAGAAAATCAAGACCTTCTCCGGCGGAATGAAGCAGCGTCTGGGAATTGCCCAGGCGATGATAAATGACCCGAAAATTTTAGTGCTGGATGAGCCTACAGCAGGTCTTGACCCAAAGGAAAGAGTCCGCTTCCGCAATCTCATATCGGATATTGCCAGTGACAGGCTGGTCATTTTATCTACCCATATTGTGTCTGATGTGGAGTATATTGCAGATGAAATACTGATGATGAAAAACGGAGCCTTTATTGCAAGGGGAACGGTGACAGAGCTGGTGGAGTCCATTTCAGACAAGGTCTGGAAGGTGGTAACGGACAGGGAAAGTGCAGATACCCTCTGTGCCCGGTATAACATTATTAATCTCCATCACGTAGAGGATATGGTGGAGCTTCGGATTGTAAGCGGGGAGGCTCCGTCAGATATGGCGGAGCATGTAGCACCAACCCTGGAGGATTTGTATTTATACCAGTTTTAGGATAGTGAGGAGGAAGCTATATGTGTACATTAATTAAATTTGAGTTTATGAAGTTATATAAGAAAAAAATGAACCTGATTGTTTTCTGGGGTACCTGTGTTCTTATGGCAGTGTTTATGTTGATGTCGATACAACAGACATGGATTTATGACGAGGAAGGAAACAAGGCTTCAGGGCTGGATTACGCTGCCTATAAAAAGGAGACCCTGGATGCATTAGCCGGTCCTCTGACAGATGAAAGGGTGGAACAGCTGGTAGGGGAATACCAGGAAATAGCATCTGCTCCGGGAAACTCCGAAGGAGAGGGGAATGACTGGCATTTGGTGGACTCGCTGTATTATGAGTATTATACGCCAAGGAGAGATTTGTTCCTGCTGATAGGGCATAACTATGATGAACCGGGCATCCAGACCTGGGGAGCCAATCTAAGGGAGCTTAATTTGGAAGCGGAGGACGGCTTTTACGAGACAAGGCAGAAAAAGCTGCGCAATACTCTGCTTGCCGGCAGCAGCGACTGGCAGTACACTAAGGCGGAGCAGGAATACTGGCTGAAAAAGAGTGAAAAAATAGAAACCCCGATTACTTATGGCTATGCGGAGGGCTGGGCAAGAATACTAGATATCATGGGCTTTTTCTGCATCCCTCTTGTGAGTTTATTTATTATGACAGCCACCACATATGCAGGGGAATATGAGAGCAATGCAGACCATATTATACTGACTACAAAATATGGGAAAAGTAAGGTTGTTGCAGCCAAAAACCTTGCGGCTCTCCTGTTTGGAGCCTTGTTTCATACAATAAATATTGCAGTCAGCTTTCTCATTATTCTGTTAAGCTATGGCATAGAGGGCTGGAATCTTCCGGTTCAGAATTTTGATTTGGAAATTCCGTATCCGTTTACCTATCTGGAAACAGTGCTGGTCTGTGTTGGCATTTTATATGTGGTTGCCTTGGGAATGACTGCCCTTACCCTGTTTGTGTCGGCGAGGATGAAAAACGGACTGCCGGTGCTGGCAATTATGCTGTTTATATTTTTTATCGCACTTTTCTTAAAGAGCAGTCAGACCAATGGCATTTATAATCATATTTTGTATCTGCTTCCATTTAATGCGATGGACCACGGAACGAGAACGCTGCTCTCTTATCCGTTTGGAAAGGTAGTCTTTGACTATATCGGTATGCGGTATGTGGTGTATCTGCTGATGCTGGTGGTACTGATGCCTTTTGCAGGCAGGGCATTTAAGAGACACCAGGTGCAGTAGGAAAAGGATGGATAAGTAAAGTATCATAGCAGCTTGAAATCGGAACCATTGGTTTTGCCATATCTGCATTTACAAAAAAGAATCTGATGGGAGCCGGGCTTGGAATGGCAATTCGTTTTCATATAATAAAGCAGAGAGGTTCTATAGATTATAATGGCTAATTTTTATAAGTTGTGGTAAAATAGGAAAGTAACCAGAATTAATACGAATGGGAATGATTATGTGTCAGATAGCATTTAGTATACCAGACGAAGTCCTTTTTGATACCAAAATGAACCATGAACAGGCGGAGCAATTTGCAAGACGAGCAGTAGCACTTGGATATTATACACAAAGCGGTGTATCTATCGGATATTGTTCGCAGATTGCAGGGATGACAGAGGAAGAATTTATAAAATATTTAGGGCAGAATCATGTATCTATTTTTCAATATGACAATAAAGAAGAGTTTTTGGAGGAGATAGAACATGCGTAAAGTAATTGTTAACTCTACTCCTTTGATTGTACTTTGTGGGATTGGCAGACTGGATATTTTGAGAGAGATGTATCAGGAAATTTATATACCTTATGCTGTATTCCAGGAAGTGACGGCAAAAGACGATTCGGTCTGTGTGCAGATTTGTTCTGCAGGGGATTGGATTCATGTAGAACAGATTCATGATTATAGTGAAAAGAAAATGTATAAAGCAAAGCAGCAGGGCAAAATAGAAGAAATTAGTCCTTTATTGTTAGAAATGCGAAAGAATGGTTTTTATGTCAGTAATACTGTTGAACATATGGTATTGGAGCAGGTGGGCGAATACAAAAAGATAAATGATTGATAAAATAAAGCAGGATATATTTTTGTGAAAGAATGTATCCTGCTTTTTTGTTGCCATGCATATGAGAAAAAGGTCCGGTGGACCATTTTTGAGTCAAAACAAAAAATAACTTTCTTAAGAAAAAATAAAAAGGAGAGTATTTTCTTGACATATATAGATAACCGATATAATATGACAATATATAGATAATCTATATAATAAAAAGAAAAGATGCAGATAAATTTTCTGTGTTTTTAAAAAAGTCAAGGAGGTAATCAGAATGGCAGTTGACAAAAGTCTGGTATCTGGCAGTACTACAATGCTGTTATTAAAGCTGCTGGCAGAAAAGGATATGTATGGCTATGAGATGATTGAAACACTGAGGGCACGTTCCCAGAATGTTTTTGAGTTAAAGGCGGGAACCCTGTATCCGTTGCTGCATAGCCTGGAACAGAAGAAGCTTCTTACCGTATATGAGAAAGAGGTGGGAGGAAAAGTACGGAAATACTACAGGATTACAAAGGAGGGGCATAGGGTACTGAAGGAGAAAAGACAGGAGTGGGAAACCTATTCCGAAGCGGTTGCCAATGTTTTAAATATAAGGCAGCAGATACAGCATGGTGGGGACAACCTGTCAGCAGATATATTTTTCGATAGTCTGGGGGGAATGGCATGAAACAGCAGGAATATTTGGAAATACTGATGGAACAGCTCCGCTGTAAAAAGGCAAGAGGCATGGTAGAGGAAGAAATCCGCAGCCATATAGAAGACCAGAAATGTGCTTATATGGCGGATGGAATGGAGGAAGAGGAAGCAGAAGAAGAGGCAGTCCGGCAGATGGGAGACCCGGTGGAGACGGGAATTGAGCTTGACCGGATTCATAAGCCGCAGATGGCGTGGGATATGATTCTTCTGATAATATTTTTAAGTGGAATAGGGCTGCTGGTTCAGTATCTGCTAAGCGTACATTTTGGGCAGAGCAGTTTTATGCCGTCTCCTGCAAAAGCAGTTATTTGCATTGCAGCCGGTATTGCAGTAATGATTGGAATTTGTATGCTGGATTACAGCAGAATTGGAAAATGGGCTAAGATGATTTATCTTGTATTGGCAGGTATCAGCATACTTAGTCTGCTGGTAAACGGTGTGGGGGTTATGCATAATATCTGGCTGGATATTCCTTTTTATGGACATTATAATCTGTCCAGTTTTTTACCGCTATTTGTGCCCCTTTATGGAGCCATTCTTTACAGCTGCAGGGGAGAGGGATACCGGGCGCTTGTAAAAGGTGTACTCTGGGCATTGCCGGTATTTCTGGTGCTTCTGTTGTCTGTGAATCTCCCGATGATGGTAATAATCGGATTGTCCTTTGGCGGGACTTTAGCAGTGGCAGTCTGTAAAAACTGGTTCCGGGTATCACGGAAGCTCATACTATGTATTATGGGAATTGTTGCAATCATGGTACCGGTGGCGTTGGTAAATCTTATATCCTTTTCCGGCAATTCTTATATGAAAGACAGGATTCAGTTCTGGCTGCATCCGTTTCAGGTGGAGAGCGATTACCAATATGGCAGATTTACGTGGGATTTTCTGACTAATAACCAATGGATAGGGATGAACCGGCTTATGGATTCCGGAGAATGGACAGCAGATAAGCTTCCTGCCGGAAATGATTACACCCTTGCTTATATTTCCACTTATTATGGCATACTGGCAGCAATTGTGGTTGTAGGGTTGATTGTGCTGCTGTTTTGGCGGGGATTTCATCTCTCAATATTACAAAAAAATCAGCTTGGGATGATTATGGGAAGCGGATGTGCGATTGTATTGCTGGTACAGTTTGTATTTTATGTATTATGCAATTCCGGTTTTTTGCCAAGTGCGATTTATTGTCCGTTTATTACCTACGGAGGTGCCGGAATGCTTACAACTTATATATTGCTCGGAATTATGCTTAGTGTGTACCGGTATCAGAATGTAACAGGAGAAATAAAAACAAATTTTAACTTCTATACGGCAGAGAAAGAATAGGGTATAATAAAGGTATATTACCACAGGGGAGAAAAACGATGTACCATTTTATTATTAATCCTGCTTCCTCTTCCGGAAAGGGCTTGCACGTCTGGAGCGGGGTGGAAGCTGTTTTGAAGGAGGAAAGAATTGCATATGAGGCGCATATCCTGCAAAATGCAGGGGAAGTGACGGAGCTTGTTGCAGCGCTGACACAGACGGAATTGTATCAGTCAGAATTGTCACAGGCAGAGCCAGTAAGTTTACATAATGTAGATGAAGCGGCGGCAGCCATGGAAATACAGGACTGCCATCTGGTGGTTCTTGGGGGAGATGGTACCCTGAATGCAGTATTAAACGGCATTCAGTCCTTTGAGCATACGGTTCTTTCCTGCATCCGCACAGGCTCGGGAAATGATTTTGCCAGGAATATGGGAATTGATAAGAATACGAGACGGGCGCTGGATGGAATTTTACATCACAAAGAAGAGAGGATTCTCGATTATGGAGAGGTTACATACCGGGCAGAGGAAAGCGGGGCTGGACAGCCCCGGAGGAGAAGGTTTATCATCAGCAGCGGTGTGGGATACGATGCGGATATCTGTGAGGAGGTAAGCCGAAGCAGATTAAAGACCGTATTGAATAAGGTTCACCTTGGAAAGCTGGTTTATGTGGCAATTGGTGTGAAGCAGATTTTTACAAGAACAGCGGCACCGGCGGTCATCTGTATGGATGATGGGGAGAAGCTCTCAGTTCCCAATCTGTTTTTTGTGGTGGGCATGATTCACGAAAGAGAAGGGGGCGGCGTACCGTTTTGTCCCCAGGCAGACCCGGCGGACGGAATGCTTAATATCTGTCTGGTAAGGGACATGCCGAAATGGAAGCTGCTGCTGGCAGTAATGCTGGTATATGTGAAAAAACATTTTGTTTTCCGGAGTATCACGGCGCATACCTGTAAAAAAATCAGTGTAGGCGTGGAGCAGCCCCAGTGGTTTCATATGGATGGAGAGACGCCATGCAGGATAACAGAGGCGGTACTGGAATGCAAATCGGGATTGCGCTTTCGGATGTAATATAACAAAAGGGTATATGTTTGGAATCAGGTAAAACAGGGTATAATGCAATATAGAAAAAGGATTTGTATATTGCACAACTAGATTTTGAAAATAAAGAGTTTCGCAATTACCTAAATTTTCTTATTGCAAGAAGGGAGTACCTCTATGTATCGGATTAAAGAGGAAGAACACAATGAAAAATATACTCTTTTGATACCGGCGATGCTGGATGCCCATTTTCCTTTATTAAAGTATGCCTTTTATTCCAGGAAATACCGTCCGGTAATTATGGAGGAGACAGAAGGGATTACCAATCTTGGATTAAAATATGCACATAACGATTTGTGTTATCCGGGCATTTTGATTGTGGGGCAGATTTTAAAGACCCTGCAGAGCGGAAAATATGATGTAAACCACACAGTAGTTTTAGAGCCCCAGGCGGGGGATGCCTGCAGGGGCTCCAATTATATTCCCATGATTCGGAAGGCGCTGGATGACGCCGGCTATTCCATGGTGCCGGTGATATCCTTAAACGTGACGGGACTGGAAAAAAAGCATAGCCTGCCCATTACACCGGATATGTTAATCCGGGCGGTGGCGGCTGCCTATTACGGCGATTTGTTGATGATTCTTTCAAACCAGACAGAGCCGTATGAAGCCAATGCCGGGGAGACAAGGCAGCGTTATGATAAATGGATTAAGATACTGGCAGAGGATTTAAAACAGGGTAAAAGACTGTCCGGGAATGCACTCAGGAAAAGATTTTCGGAAATTGTAACGGATTTTAAGGGGATTTCCAGGACAGAAAAAAAGGTATTGAAGCTTGGGGTTGTGGGAGAACTGTATATCAAATACTGCCACCTGGGAAACTGGAATCTGGAGGAGTATTTAAAAGGGCAGAACTGTGAATACTATATAAATGGCATTACATGGTATGCACTTTATTACATGGATACCCATCTGCTCTCAGAGGGCGGAATATCAAAAAATGGGCTTGCCGTGGAGGCAGAGCGCAGGGTGTTTGGGTACTTTTTAAAGCTGCAGCGGGATATGGTAAATGCACTTAAGGAGCAGGGCTTTTACTGTATGGATGCCTATGATGTGTTTAAGGAAAAGGCAGCGGGATATGTTACTTATCAGTGCTCCATTGGAGACGGCTGGCTGATTGGGGCGGAGTTTGCCAATCATGCACTGAATGGATATAACCGGATTATCTGTGGACAGCCCTTTGGATGTCTGCCAAGCCATGTATGTGGAAGGGGGCTGTATCCAGCTATTCGCAGAAAGCTTCCGGACACGCAGTACATCAGCGTAGATTATGATGCCAGTGGGACGGATACTTTGGTGAAAAGCAGAATCCGGATGCTGTTATCCTTTTAACCTTTTCCAGGGAGAACAGAAATGATGAAGGATTTTTTTTTATTTGAGACAGAGCTGCCAGCTGGAAGCGGATTTGAGCTGTTTGGAATGTGTCATGTGCTATGGCTTTTGGGCATACTGATATTTACTGTCATAAGCGGAGGCTGGTATGTGGAGCAGAGTGCAGAAAAACAGAAAAAGGTAAACCGGATTATAGGTATTCTGTTTCCGGTGATGGCTGTTTACCGGGATACGGTTCTTATTATAACGGGATATTTTGACAGTGGATTTCTGCCGTTTCATCTGTGCAGTATGGCGCTTTGGATTGCTGTGCTCTATATCTGGACGGAAAAACGCTTCTGGGGTGTGATTTATGTGCTACTCTGTGTTCCGGGAGCTGCCGGTGCATTGCTGTTCCCAAATTGGGAGGCGTATCCGTTTTTTAACTATATGCATATTCATGCGTTTCTTTCCCACGGGTTAATCGTGGCATTTGGAATCTGGCTTATTGTGTCGGACAAGGTGGTTCCGGAGTGGAGGGATTTCTGGATGCCCGTTGTGTTTGGAATGGCCGGATTTATTCTTCTTCACTGGATGAATAATATACTGGGGACGAATTTCTGGTTTTTAAATAAGCCCTCCCACGGTTCACCTCTGGTCTGGATTTTAAATATTACCGGGGAAAAATGGTACCGGGCAGGCTATTTTCTGTTTTGCATGTGCGTTGTGGCATTCTGGCAGGGAATATTGAGCAATGTACAAAAAACATTTCATATTTATCCCATAAAGAGAGGGTAGTTCTATTTTTACGGATTTTCCCGTATACTTTCAATGAAGCACTATTTGAGAGGAATTATATGCTGAATTATCTATGGGCGGGAATGATTTTAGTGGGAATCGTTGTTGCGGCATTTCAGGGGAATCTGGGAGCGGTATGCGAGGGCGTGATTGCATCATCAAAGGAAGCGGTGGAATTATTATTTGTCATGGCTGGGGTTGTCAGTATGTGGAACGGAATGCTGTTTATTGCGCAAAATTCCGGTCTGATTGAAAAAATGACCCATAAAATGAAGCCGTTGTTAAAGCTTTTATTTCCACGGCTTCCCCTGGACCATAGTGCGGCATCCTATATATCTGCCAATTTTATTGCCAATTTCTTAGGGCTGGGGTGGGCATGTACCCCTACGGGAATCCAGGCGATGAAGGCATTGAGACAGTTAGAGGAGGAGCGGGGTGGAGATATAAATACCGCCAGTGATGAGATGTGTACCTTTTTGCTTCTCAATATTTCTTCGCTGCAGTTAATTCCCATTAACATGATTGCTTACCGCAGCCAGTATGGAAGCGCCAATCCTGTGGCGGTTGTCGGACCGGCATTGCTGGCGACTGCCGTTACCACGGGACTGGCTTTTATTATCTGCAAATTAATGTGTAAATTACCGGTTAAGGGCGGCAGGGGATAGGAGGCGGCTATATGGTTAAAATTCTGGATTTTCTTTCTGTATTCATGATTCCGCTGATTATTTTTTATATTGTAGGATATGGCGTCTTTAATAAAAAGCCTGTTTTTGAGGATTTTATTGAGGGTGGAAAAAAGGGATTTCAGATTATTGTGGAAATTGCGCCCACCATCGTGGGGCTGCTTGTGGCGGTAGGGGTTTTAAGGACATCGGGTACGCTGGATTTGATTAGTGAACTGTTAGCGCCGCTGGCTGGTATTTTCCATATTCCGGTTGAAATTATTCCCCTTAGCATTGTGAAAATGTTTTCGGCATCAGGGGCAAATGGACTGTTGTTTGATATCTTTAAGGAGTTCGGAACAGATTCCTGTATTGGCATGACCGCCTCCATCCTGTTAAGCTGTACAGAGACTTTATTCTATACAATTTCAGTATATTTTATGAGTATCGGCATCAGTAAGTCCAGATGGACCATTCCGGCAGGAATCGCCATCGCCATATGCAGCGTTATGGTCAGTGTGCTGATTGCAGGACAAATCATACAATAAATGCAATGAAATCCTTGCATGGGAAATCAAGGTGTGCTATTCTAAAGCTGGCAAAAGATAAGCGAAAACCAGGAGGAGATAAAATGCAGGACAGATGTGGAATTGACCAGTATGTAAGGAGTATTCCGGATTTCCCGGAGAAAGGAATTATTTTTCGTGATATTACCTCTATTATCCAGAGCCCGGAGGGGCTTAAAAAGTCGATTGACGGAATGATAGACAGTCTTAAGGATGTGGATTTTGATATTGTCATAGGCCCCGAATCCAGGGGATTTATTTTTGGAATGCCGGTTGCCTATACATTGGGAAAGGGATTTGTACCCGTCCGTAAAAAGGGAAAGTTGCCATGTGAGACAATTCAGAAGGAATATGCCCTGGAATATGGAACCGCTGTTATTGAGATGCATAAGGATGCCATTAAGCCGGGCGATAAGGTTGTCATAATAGATGACCTTGTGGCAACAGGTGGAACCATTGAGGCGATTATCCAGATGGTAGAAAGTCTTGGCGGTGAGGTCGTGAAGATTCAGTTTGTAATGGAGCTGGCTGGTCTGAAGGGCAGGGAAAAACTCCGGAACTATGATGTGGATTCTCTTCTTGTATATGATGGAAAATAAAATAGCAGTGCGCAGGTCAAAGCGGCCTGCGCACTGTTTCATATAATCTGTTTTTGGGGTTATACTCTATTTGCGCTCTGCATCCAGCATTGCACGAACCTTTGTGGAAAGTCCAAACAGATTGATGAAGCCCTCTGCATCCTTGTGGTCATATAAATCACCGGTTGTGAAGCTTGCAAGGGATTCAGAATACAGGGAATATGGAGAGGTTGTGCCGGCTTTGATGATATTGCCCTTGTAAAGCTTTAATTTTACCTCACCGGTTACACGCTCCTGGGTAGACTCTACAAATGCCTGTAATGCTTCACGGAGTGGTGACCACCATTTACCCTCATATACTACGTCAGCGAATTTGTCGCCAATGGTCTTCTTGAATGCCAATGTTTCACGGTCAAGAATTAACTCCTCTAACTGGGTATGTGCCTCCATCAGAATGGTTCCGCCCGGAGTTTCGTATACACCGCGGGATTTCATACCAACAACACGGTTCTCTACGATATCCACAATGCCAATGCCATGCTTGCCGCCTAAGCGGTTTAATTCACGGATGATGTCAGAAACCTTCATTTCCTTGCCGTTTACAGACTTTGGAACACCCTTTTCAAAGGTAAGGGTAACATATTCAGCTTCATCCGGTGCCTTTTCCGGATATGTACCAAGAACGAGTAAATGCTCGTAGTTTGGTTCATTTGCAGGGTCCTCCAGTTCAAGACCTTCGTGGCTGATGTGCCATAAGTTGCGGTCACGGCTATAGGAAGAATCTGCTGAGAACGGTAAATTGATACCATGCTGCTGGCAGTATGCAATCTCTTCCTCGCGGGAATTCATGGTCCATGCATCCTGTCTCCATGCTGCAATAATCTTAAGCTCCGGACCAAATGCCTTGATGGCAAGCTCGAAACGAACCTGGTCATTTCCCTTACCGGTAGCGCCGTGGCAGATGGCAGTAGCGCCTTCCTTGTGAGCGATGTCTACTAAAACCTTACCGATTAATGGTCTTGCCATAGAAGTACCCAGCAGATATTTATTCTCATATACAGCGCCTGCCTGGACGGTAGGAACAATATAATCATCACAGAACTCATCGACTACATCTAATACATAACATTTGGAAGCACCACAGGAGATTGCTCTTTCCTCCAGACCCTCCAATTCGCTTTCCTGTCCAACGTCGATACATACGCAGATTACTTCATAATCATAATTCTCCTTTAGCCAAGGGATAATGGCAGTTGTGTCAAGTCCGCCGGAATAAGCTAAAATTACTTTTTCTTTCATTGTAAAAAGTCCTCCTTCAAAATATCTATTGACTAATATACAACCAAAATGAATATTATGCAACCCTTTTTCGGAGAAAAAATTATTAGAAATAGAAAATGCTTGCATAATATTCATTTGGAATGTATAATTATGAAATAGCATACACGGAAAGATTTCCGGATTTCCTTACTATACACGGAAATAAAAGAGTGCTATAATAGGAAACCGGGTTTTAACCGTGGTTTATAACAGCATAACTACGCATTTGAAAATAGGTAGTTTCGCAATTGCCTATGAAGGATTAGGAAGAAAGGATAACAATATGATAAAGGCAGGTATTATCGGTTCTACAGGTTATGCAGGACAGGAATTAGTGAGATTATTACTGGGACATAAGGAGGCGGAGATTGTATGGTATGGCTCAAGAAGCTATATCGACAAGCAGTACCATCAGGTCTTTGGCAATATGTTTGAAATTGTAGATGCAAAATGCATGGATGACAACATGGAAGAGCTTGCTGACAGGGCGGATGTTATTTTTACTGCCACTCCCCAGGGATTATGTGCTTCTTTGGTAAATGAGGAAATTTTGTCTAAGGTTAAGATTGTGGACTTAAGTGCGGATTTCCGCATTAAGGATGTTGCGACCTATGAAAAATGGTATGGAATAGAACACAAATCCCCGGAATATATTAAAGAAGCAGTGTATGGATTATGTGAAATCAACAGGGAGCAGATTAAGGGAAAACGTCTGGTGGCAAATCCGGGATGCTATACCACCTGTTCCATTTTATCCCTGTATCCGCTGGTAAAGGAAGGGGTCATTGACCCGGACAGCATTATCATTGATGCAAAATCGGGAACCTCCGGCGCCGGCAGGGGAGCAAAGATTAACAACCTTTACTGTGAGGTCAATGAGAATATTAAGGCATACGGTGTTACGACACACCGGCATACACCGGAGATTGAGGAGCAGCTGGGCTATGCCTGTGGAAAGGAAATCGTGCTTAATTTTACCCCCCATTTAGTACCCATGAACAGAGGAATCCTGGTGACAGCCTATGGTAATCTGACGAAGGCTTATACATATGAAGCCCTGAAGGAAATTTATGATACGTATTATGGAAAAGAACATTTTATAAGGGTTCTGGACAAAGATGTCCCACCGGAAACCAGATGGGTGGAGGGCAGTAACTATGTAGATATCAATTTTAAGATTGACGAGAGAACAAAGCGTGTCATTGTGATGGGCGCACTGGATAATCTGGTGAAGGGAGCCGCAGGACAGGCGGTTCAGAATATGAACCTGATATTTGGACTTCCGGAGACCATGGGATTAGAACAGCCGCCGATGTTTCCGTAGAAGACAGCTGCCGGATGAACTTTTAAGGAGCTGCAACAGATAAGTATTTCAAGGGTTGAGAAAGGATAAGAAAATGATTAACAAGAATAATAATATGGACCAGGTAATTGCAAAGGCACAGACTCTAATCGAGGCACTGCCGTATATACAGAAATTTAACGGAAAGAAGATTGTGGTAAAATATGGTGGAAGCGCCATGTTAGATGAGGATTTAAAGTATAATGTTATCAAGGATGTGGCGCTGTTAAAGCTGATTGGCCTGAAACCGATTATTGTACATGGCGGTGGAAAGGAAATCAGCAAATGGGTAGAAAAAATCGGAAAAGAGCCGGAATTTATCAACGGACTGCGGGTAACAGACTCTGAGACCATGGAGATTGCTGAAATGGTACTTTCCAAGGTGAATAAGGGGCTGGTACAGATGATGCAGAAGTTAGGGCTCAATGCAGTGGGAATCAGCGGCAAGGATGCAGGACTTATGACGGTAACCAAGAAATTTCCTGGAGGAAAGGACATTGGATATGTGGGAGAGGTTAAGACTGTAAACAGCAAGGTTTTAGACACGTTAATCGAAAATGATTTTATACCGGTTATTGCGCCAATCGGCTCCTCTGAGGATTTTGAAAGCTACAATATCAATGCGGATGATGCTGCCTGTGCGGTGGCAAAGGCCATTTCTGCCGAAAAATTAGTATTCCTCACAGATATTGAGGGCGTGTTTGTGGACCCGAGTGACCGGAATACGCTGATTTCCGAGATGGATATTAACGAGGCAAAGGCGTTTATTGAAAAAGGGGTTGTGGGAGGCGGAATGCTGCCGAAGCTTACCAATTGCATTGATGCCATTGAAAACGGTGTGTCAAGAGTCCATGTGCTGGATGGACGGGTAGAGCACTGCCTGCTGCTGGAGTTCTTTACCGAAAAGGGTATCGGAACTGCAATTTTAAAGGAGCCGTTGTTTTAAACGGAGGAGATAAATATGGGAAAAAGAACAATTGCCTTTTGGCTGATGTGCATATTGATAACCGGTCTGCTGGCGGGCTGCGGGACACCCAAACAGCAGAATAAGGAGACGGATGCCGGACCGGTAACCTATGATGGGCTGATGGAGCAGTGGAAGCAGAGCGCAGCAGAGGATAACCTGACCTGCTGGTACACCGGAAATGAGGATAAGGCATGGCTGGAAGCTGAGGCAGAAAAATTTGAAAAGGAGTATTCCGTTAAGGTGAATCTGGTCTATTATGACGGAGTCAGCTTTTTTGATGATATGAACCAGGCAAACCAGAAGGGAAACGGGCCGGATGTTTATCTGATGGGAAACGACCAGTTAGAGCTTGCCAGAAACAGTGGAATGGCGGAGGAAAATACATGGCTGGATGAAGCATTCTGGAAAGAGAATTATCCGGAGGTCGCAAAGGACGCAGTCACATATCAGGATAAGCAGTATGGATATCCGGTGTATTTTGACACCTATTGTCTGGTATATGATGCCAATCTGCTGGAAAATGCACCGGCATCCATTGACGATATCCTGACTTTTCTGGATGCGTACGAGGATACCGGCTCCACAAAGGCGGTATTCCGGTGGGATGTGGCAGACCCTTATATCAACAGCATGTTTATTGCATCCTATGCCAATCTGTTTGGCGAAAAGGGAGATACGGCATCGGAGTTTAAGGTAAATGATGAGAAATCCATTGCAGCCATGGAATATTTCCAGTCCTTGAGCGCCTATCTGTGGATGGATAAGAGTAATATATCCCACGATACGGTAATGAACCGCATTAAGGACGGCACCCTGGTATTGGGTCTGTGTAAGTCAGATATTCTGCCGACTCTCTATGAAATGCAGGGCACAGAACAGAAGACAGAGGCGGAGAACCAGGAGGATACGGAAGGTGATACAGAAGAGGATACGGATGTTACCAATTACCAGGTATCCTATGTTCCGAGTTTAACCGAGGAGCTTTCTTCCACCACATTTTCCACCACCTATGGAGCATTTATCAATCCATACGGAAAGGATACTGCGCTGGGAAATATGTTTGCCCTCTATCTGAGCTGTGAATGTGCAAAGGACCAGTATTCCGGCAACGGAAAGCTGCCGGTTATCAACCAGAAGGAAGGCTTTGACGCCATGCAGCAGGTTATATATGCCCAGTATCTGAATTCAAAACCGATTCCGAAGGTTATGGTTTTGGGAGACTATCTGACGGAAAGCGGGATTGCCTTTGATGCCATATGGGATGGAAAGGATGCGAAGGAGCAGTTAGACTGGCTTCAGAGCACCATGGAACAGAAAATTAAATAAAGATTTTAAAGCGGAATGAATAAAAACATAGGAAAGCCACGCATACTATTCTAAAAATCAGGTGAGACATGCCGGAAAATGGTACACCATGCTAAATTATGGTAAAACAGGAGGGAAGATGTATGTGGGGCTTTTTGATTGCCTGCATTTCAGGCGCATTGATGAGTATTCAGGGAGTATTTAACACAGGAGTGACGAAGGAGACAGGTCCGTGGCTGACAAACAGCTTTGTCCAGCTGACTGCATTTATTGTATGTGCAGGCTTCTTTTTGTTTACGGAGCAGGGGAAGGTGCCGGTTGGAGATTTGTTTAAGGTGGACCACAAATATATGCTGTTAGGAGGCGTGATTGGTGCATTTATCACATTTACGGTAATTCAGAGCATGGCTTCACTGGGACCGGCAAAGGCAATTCTGGCAATTGTCATAACCCAGGTGTTAGTGGGCTATCTGATTGAGCTGTTTGGCTGGTTTGGTGTGGAAAAGGTGCCGTTTTCCGTATCTAAGCTTATCGGAATTGTGATTGCAATTGCCGGACTTATCGTCTTTAAGTGGGAAGCATAGAACGAAATGCCCGGAATAACAAAAATCAGACCTGTCTGCCGCTGGTGGCAGCGAAGCTGCCAGATATAATTTTCACTATCGGAAGCTGAAAATGTATCTATGCCTTTTGCATATGGTATAGTGTATCAGCCATGTATAACAGTGACGATTTTTGCAATCAACTAGATTCCTTAGAAAGCTGCTGTTTTTATAGACATTTGCCATGTGCGTCCAAAGTGATTGTTTGAATGCCACACAGTGGTTCTCATTGGTTTGCAGACACGCTTTTGCTCCGCTTAGAACGCAAGGGACACTAGGAATCTAAGGAACAGGTTCCAAGTGCCCGCGTTCACACAGGGTCTGCAAACCAATAGAGAAACCACTTGTTGTGGCATGAGTTTTCACGTAAGACGCACAATAAGGGCAAATGTCTAAAAACATCCAGCTTTCAAGGAAGCGTAAGGTTGTGCAAAAATCATCCTGTTATACATGGCTGATACTATACAAAAATAGCAAAAGGCATGGAAATCTTAAGGAGCTTCCGATAGTGAAAATTATGTACTCCTCTGCGAGGAGGTTGCGGCAGACAGGTCTGATTTTGTAAGAATTGTCCTTTTTTAGATGCAATATAGATAAAAAAACAGTTGTAAATTGTTCATATTTTAGGTATTATGAAAACATATCTTATTTTATTTCATTTTATAAATTGCACTCCGTTTTGTAATTGTGTAACTGTTTTGAAGAGAAAGGGAGTGTAAAAATGAGCAAATACATATGGCTGATTATGTTTCTAGGGCTGGGTTTCCTGACAGGGTGTGGAACAAAGGAGGCTGTCATGACCGCATCGGATAAGGGGACAGCCCTTTCGGACGGACAGACCGCAGCTGTTTCCGGTACGGAAGAGACCTTGTCCGATTTGGAAAACCAGGAGGTGGCTGCTGCACAGCAGCGGATTTATGTGTATGTCTGTGGTCACGTAGAAAAGCCCGGTGTATACCAGCTGTCAGCGGATGCAAGGATTTGTGATGCATTAGAGCTGGCAGGGGGAGTGACAAAGGAGGGACGTCCGGAGGCTCTGAACCAGGCAGAGCATATGACCGATGGACAAACCCTGTATGTTCCGGGAATGGAGGAAGAGACTGGAGAACCGGTTTTGGAGGATGACGGACTGGTTAATATTAATCAGGCAGACAGGGAAGCCTTAATGACACTGCCAGGGATAGGCGAGTCAAAGGCGGAGGTCATTATCCAGTACCGGGAGGAGCATGGCGGATTCAAATCCATCGAAGAACTGATGGAGATTCCGGGAATCAAGGAAGGTGTATTTAATAAGATAAAGGGGAGCATTAAATGTAAATGATATATGAAGGATAGATAATAGGAGAGTTGGGATGAAAAAAGTATTAGTTGTAGATGATGAGAAGCTGATTGTAAAAGGGATTAAATTTTCATTGGAACAGGATGAAATGGAGGTTACCGCTGCCTATGACGGAGAGGAGGCATTAGAGCTTGCAAAGAATAATGAGTTTGATATTATTCTTCTGGATGTTATGCTTCCGGGGCTGTCAGGCTTTGAGGTATGCCAGGCAATCCGTGAATTTTCGGATGTCCCGATTATTATGCTCACTGCCAAAGGGGATGACATGGACAAAATATTGGGTCTGGAATACGGAGCAGACGACTATATTACCAAGCCCTTTAATATTTTGGAGGTAAAAGCGCGGATTAAGGCGATTATCCGCAGAAACCAGAAAAAGACTCCGGATACTCCGAAGCCGAAGCTTTTGGTGGAAGGTGACATGACAATTGAGCTGGAGAGCCGGCGGGTTACAATTGCAGGAAAGGATGTAAATCTCACTGCAAAGGAATTTAATATTCTGACACTGCTGCTTTTTCATCCCAACAAGGTATATTCCAGAGACGACCTTTTAAAGGAAATCTGGGGAAGTGATGCATTGGGGGACGGACGTACCGTGGATGTCCATGTAAGAAGACTGAGAGAGAAGATTGAGTCGAATCCGGGAGACCCAAAATATATTCAGACGAAGTGGGGTGTCGGTTATTATTTCAAAAAATAAGAAAAAGACAAATCCGTTCCGCAGTCTGAAGGTTATCATTTTCCTGTGTTTTTTTCTTCTGTCCTTTGTGATTATGGTATTTTTTAATATCATGCTGCAGCGCTCCTACAACGATAAGACAGTGGAGGAAAAGCTTCTGCTGGTGCAAAACCAGTGCAGCATTATGGGGAATCAGATATTGGTAAACCAGTTTACCATTGATTCCATGCAGGATAACCTGAATGTGGAGATTGACCAGCTGGCAAATGTATGGGAGGGACGAATCCTTGTCGTTGATTCCAATTACCGGATAGTGAAGGACACCTATACAATTGACCAGGGAAATTATATTATTTATGATGAAGTACTGCGTGTTATGCGCGGTGAAAAGGACAAAAATATCCGTATGGTGAATGACTATGCGGAGATTATAATACCCATTGTGAATACGGATAAGGTGGTAAATGGTGTCATGATTGCAACGGTTTCATTGAAGGACATTGAGGACACCAATGCATACATTGCCCAGCAGGCAGATATTTTGATTATGCTGTTTTCCCTGCTGGCTTTGATGGCGGCATTCATTATCTGTAATATCAGCGTATGGGACATTAAGAAATTAAATACCCAGATATCCGGTCTGAATGAGGGACATCTGGAAAAATTAAATGTGGGAAGCCGGTTGAATGAATTATCACAGCTGACGGATTCCTTTAACATTCTGATTGACAAAATGCGGGTGCTGGAGGAGTCCAGACAGGAATTTGTGTCAAATGTGTCCCATGAATTGAAGACGCCGATTACATCGATGAAGGTGCTGGCAGACTCTTTGTTAATGCAGGAGGATGTGCCAAATGAGATGTACCGGGAATTTATGTCCGATATGGTGGAGGAGATTGACCGGGAAAATAAGATAATCAATGATTTGCTGACCCTTGTAAAAATGGACAAAAAGGCGGCGGAGCTCAATATTGAACCGGTGAATATCAATGCATTGCTGGAGCTTTTGTTGAAGAGAATTAAACCGCTGGCGGCGAAGCGGAATATTGAGGTGGTGTTTGAGAGCTTCCGGGAGGTGGTTGGAGAAGTGGATGAGGTGAAATTGTCCCTTGCACTTTCCAACCTGATTGAGAACGCAGTCAAATACAACAATGATGGCGGTAATGTACATGTCTCCTTAAATGCTGACCACAAGTTTTTCTATGTTAAGGTACAGGACAATGGCGTCGGTATTCCGGAGGAATGCCAGGCACAGGTATTTGAGCGTTTTTATCGCGTTGACAAGGCAAGGAGCAGGGAAACCGGAGGAACCGGTTTGGGACTTGCCATTACCAGAAATGCGATTTTAATGCATAAGGGTGCCATCAAACTGTATTCTGAGCCGGGTGAGGGAACCACATTTACTGTGAGAATTCCGCTCAAATATGTGAGCTGAGGTGACGTGACATTATGAAAAAAGTTTATTTATTATTTCTTTTCATATTAACCGGGCTGCTGACGGCATGCGGAACAGAGGAGCCGGTGGCTGAGGAGCCTGTGGTACTGGAAGAAAACCAGATTTATGCTTACTTTGTCAATACGGACAAAACCGATATTGTGCAGGAGGTATATACCCTGGAAAATAGTGGGGATGTGCTGGCGGATGCAGATGGATTGATTGAATTTTTAGAGAATGCAGAGACGAATGTGGATTACCAGACGCCGATACCGGAGGGTATAACCTATATTGAAACCAGACCTGGCAGCAGACATGGTGGTCTGGAGGCAGTTTTTAATGTATTGTATGATTCTGTGGATGCAGAGTCTCTCTTGTTTTTTAAGGCGTGCACCGTAAAATCATTATTACAGCTGGAGGGGATTGATTCCGTGACTCTTTCCCTGACAGATGTTGCCAATGCGAATGAGGATACAGCGACGGTTTCCGAGAGCTTTGATGCGGATTCCTTTAATATGTCTTTTGACAGTGAAAGTGGATATAAACAAAAGGGAACCATTGTACTGTATTTTGCCAATGAATCCGGAGAAGCCTTAAAGGAATACCGCAAGACGGTAGAGATATCCAATAATACATCTCTGGCAAGAATTGTGGTGGAATCCCTGATTGATGGACCGGAGGGAGAGGGCTATACAGCCACGCTGTCGGAAAAAACAACCATTCAGAACCTGTCGGTAAAGGACGGAATCTGTTATGTAGATTTAAGTGATGAATTTTATGATACCAACAATACCCTGAAAAACGATATCATTGTGTATTCCGTTGTGAACTCCCTGGTGGAGCTTCCGACGGTTTCAAAGGTACAGTTTTTGAAAAATGGGGAAAAACAGCCGTTTTACAGGGAAACCATGCCCTTTGACGGTATTTTTGAGCGGAATCTGGATTTGATTGAACAGGAGGAAACAGAAGAATAATTGAAAAGACCGATGCTTTATTGGGTAAGCTTGTTCATACTTGGAGAGGTGTTAACCAGAGCATTACCAATAGGTGCGGTGGTTTTATGTACAATTGGAGCCGGGGCATTACTGACAGCCCTGTGCCTGCAAAGGAAAACCCCAGGCTGGATAAAGGAGAACAGGAACATTCTCGGACTGGGGCTTTTGTTTTTTGTGATGGGTGCATGCTGTATGGCAGGTACCCGCTGTATGACGGAATACTATATGGAGCAGACCGGGAAGGAGATATGGTTTGCCGGAAAAATAACAGGGATGGAAGTTTCGGAACGGGAAACCTGTTATATTGTGGCGGTCAGGGAGCTGACGGACAGCGATGCACAGGAGCAGCATCCGTTTCATATGAAGCTGGAGGTCTCGCTGGAAGGACAGGAGACATTGCTGCTGGGAAGCCGGATTGAGGGAAGAGGCAGAGTGAAGGAATTTTCAAGAGCTGCCAATCCAGGCGGGTATGATGAGCAAAGCTATCAATATGGGAACGGTGTATTTCTCGCCCTGCAGGAGACGGAGCTGGAGACTGTGGTGTCTCCGGAGGTGCCGGTCCGGCAGTATTTGTACGAAATCCGGCAACGGTTGTCCGGTGTGTATTATGATATGTTAGATGAGGAGAATGGGTCTCTTGCGGCGGCAATGGTTTTGGGGGATAAGGAAGGGCTGGATACAGAGCTGAAACAGCTCTACCAGAGAAATGGAATTGCCCACCTGATAGCCATTTCCGGATTGCATATTGCCATGATTGGAGGGACACTGTATCATTTCTTGAGAAAGCTGTCGGGCAGCTATCTGGTATCGGCGGGTATCGGAATGGCTTTTATCTGCCTGTATGGCATGATGACGGGGATGTCCGGGGCTACAATGCGGGCGGTGGTTATGCTGATAATTTCCATTGGGGCAGATGTAGGGGGCAGGAGGTATGATGCACTGACCTCCATTGCCCTGGCTCTGTTTTGGATGCTTTTGTTAAACCCATACCAGATAACCCAGGCGGGCTTTCTGCTTTCCTTTGGAGCGGTTATGGGGATTGCGTTGGTAAATCCTGTCTGGAAGCTTCTGTTACCGGAAATGCCGCATTGTCTGGAGGGTCTGTTTGTGAGTATCAGTGTACAGCTGGTGCTTTTGCCGGTTATGCTTTATTATTTCTATGAGATACCCCTGTACGGTGTGCTGTTAAATGTAATTGTGGTGCCGTTGATGAGCCTTCTTTTGTTGGTTTTGATTGCAGGGGGATTAGCCGGGTGTTTTTGGCTGGAGGGGGCAAGGCTCATGAGCCTGCCGGCGCAGCTTATATTTAAGCTGTATGTGTGGCTGTGTCATGCCAGCGAGGGTCTTCCCTTTCACACGGTATGCACCGGCAGACCGGATATGCGCTGGATAGCAGGATATTATATGATAATAGCGGTTTTCCTGTTAGCGGCGTACAGCCGGGAGGAAGCCTCAGTCATAGGCAGGTATTGTAAGAAAAAATGCAGAAGGATAGAAATATACCGGAAATTCCTGCTGGCGGGTGCCGGAGCAGCTTACGTGTTACAATTTGCGTTTTTTTGCCTGCCAGCTTCATTAACTGTGTGTATGCTTGATGTGGGACAGGGAGATGGAATCTATATCCGCACTCCGTCAAGATGCCATATTCTCATAGACGGGGGCAGCAGCTCAAGACAGAAGGTGGGTACCTATGTATTAAAAAACAGCGCTAAATTTTATGGCGCCGGAAGGCTGGATTATGTTTTTGTCACCCACAGCGACAGCGACCATTATAGCGGCATTGCAGAGCTTTTAGAGGACGATACGGTTTTTGTTGGTAATTTTGTGCTTCCGGATATTGCAAATCCTGATGAAGCCTACCGCAAACTGGAGCAGATGGCAATGAAAAAGGGATGCAGGCTTTACTACATGAAAAAGGGAGATACGTTACAGATAGATGGAACAATTTTTACCTGCCTAAATCCGGAGGCAAAGGAATATGCGGATAAGAATACGGGCAGCCTTGTATTAAAGCTTTCCTACCGGAATTTTGACACCCTGTTAACAGGTGATATGGATAAGTCGGTAGAAGAAAGTATTCTTGCGGATATGACCGGGGAAACAATAGAGGTTTTGAAGGTGGCGCACCATGGCTCTGCAACAGCTTCCTCGGAGGTCTTTTTAAAGACAGTACGCCCGGAGGTGGCATGTGTGTCTGTGGGGGAGGGAAACCGTTACGGACATCCGGCAGCAGAGGTTATGGAGCGGCTGTCTGTGTACGCAGAAAAGATATATTTGACAAAAGACAGTGGAGCAATTACCATAGATACAGATGGAAGGACATACCGGGTGACACCGTTTTTGACGGATTGGAGAGTTTATGAAAACGATTAATCAGGATATTGAGAAAAATGAGATAAAGCAGTTTTACCTGTTATTCGGAACAGAGGATTATCTGAAGCGGCAGTACAGGGATAAGCTGGCAAAAGCCATGGTGGATACAGAGGATACCATGAACTATAATTATTTTGAGGGGAATAATTTCCAGCTGCAGGCGGTACTGGATATCGGGGAAACCCTGCCGTTTTTTGCGGAAGAACGCGTGCTTGTCCTGGAAAACAGCGGATTGTTTAAAAAGACGCCGGAGGAAATAGAAAAACGGCTGGAACAGTTCCCGGACTCCACCCATGTAATTTTTGTGGAAAAAGAGGTTGACAAGAGAAGCCGTTTATACAAATGGATTGGCAAGCATGGATATGCTTCGGAGATGAACACACCGGACGAAAAAATGCTGATTACCTGGGTAAAAGGACTTTGCAGGGCAGAGGGAAAGCAGATAGAGGATTCGGCTATTTTCTATTTTGTGGAGCATATGGGAACGGATATGCTTTTGCTGAAAAACGAGATGGAGAAGCTTTTCTGTTACTGCTACGACAGTGAGAAAATTACTCTGGAGGATATCCGGGAGGTATGTGTCAGCCAGGCATCCGATAAAATGTTTGAGATGCTGGATGCAATCGGTGTGCATAACCAGGATAAAGCATTGCTGCTCTATCATGATTTGCTTGCCCTGCGGGAACCGGCTATGCGTGTGCTGTATATGCTTACCAGGCATTTTCATATTTTGATGCAGATATCGGTGCTTATGTCCGAGGGAAAAGATAACAAGACAATGGCGGCAGCCTGTGGGATTCCGCCCTTTAGTGTGAAAAAATATGCAGCCCAGGCAGGAAAATATTCTTATGAAAGACTGAAAAGCATGGTGGAGAAATGCCAGGCAACGGACCAGGGGATTAAAACCGGAATGGTGCAGGATGTTGTAGGGGTGGAGCTTTTGATTGTGGAATTTTCCCAGTGATAAAAATGTTTACATGTGACAGGTAAATAATACGTTTTCGTGGCTATACAGGGTTTGTCAGAATTAAGAGAATATGGTAGAATTAGCCATGGAGCAATCGTGTTACAGGGTGTGTTGACCTCATTCCAAAAGAATGGGGGTGATGCCTATGAAAAATCATTTTGATTTTAAGGACTTGATGACCTTTGGTCTTTTCCTTTTGGCATTGCTTACATTCGTTTTTACGTTTTGTAAGTAGTCATACATAGCAAAAACCACCCTTGTACTTTGACCGGTGCAGGGTGGCATTGCTATTTTGTTAACTGGTCAACCCCCTTGTGGGCGATTGTTCCTTTTGTGATTAGATTATAACATTATTTGAGGTATTTGTAAACTGCTATAAAAATAAAAAAGGACTGGTGGGTTAAGCCAGTCCTTTTGCTCTATTTGCCTATGCCATTTTGTTAACGGCAGCAGCTAAACGTGAAATCTTTCTTGAAGCAGTATTCTTGTGCAAAATGCCCTTAGCAGCAGCCTTGCTAAGCTCAGATGTACAAACCTTTAACTGTGCTTCTGCTGAAGCCTTATCGCCAGAAGCTACAGCAGCATCAAACTTCTTGAGAAGAGTCTTTAACTTAGACTTCACCATTTTGTTTCTCATTGTCTTGGTCTCAATAACCTTGATTCTCTTCTTTGCAGATTTGATATTTGCCAAATCAGACACCTCCATTACTATAATTTTTATATTTTATGGTTTTACATTAAAACCGGACACGGACAATCTAATGTAAACATACTCATCAATAATACTAGCAAACCTAAATATTGTCAATAATTTTTCAAAATTTTTTTGCCCTGGATTATGCCGCGGGCGCAAATAGCAATCCCTCAAAAGATTTATCGTATAAAAGCACAGGAAAATGGAAAAAATATGTATAAAATGATAAAGGAAAAGAGGGAAATAGAATGCGTGGCAGAACAGACCTTGCGGTGGAAATGAAGGAGGATATCCAGAGTGACGAGCCTATTACGGGCGTACATGTGATGACAAAAAATAATGGGGATACCGACATTAAGGAAGTGCGGATTGTGGTGGAAAACGACCAGGGTGCCATGAGCCTGGGAAAGCCGATTGGAACCTATATTACACTGGAGAGCGAGCATTTAAGGCAGCATGACGAGGGCTTTCACGAACCCATGACGGAGGTGCTGGCGAGACATTTAAGGCAGTTCATCGGAAATAAAAAACGTATTATGGTGGCAGGACTCGGCAACAGGGAGGTTACACCGGATGCGCTGGGTCCCTTTGTTATTGACAACCTGTATGTGACCAGGCATCTGCTGCAGGAGGGAATCATCTCAAAGAGTGTGGAAATCAGCGCCATTGCGCCGGGGGTCATGGCGCAGACCGGAATGGAATCCGTGACAATTTTAAAGGCGCTGGTAAAAGAGATTAAGCCGGAGCTGTTAATTGTTATAGATGCGTTAGCGGCAAGGGAATCGGACCGCCTTAACAAGACCATACAGCTGGCAGACACGGGAATTACACCGGGCTCCGGGGTGGGAAACCATAGAAATGCAATCAATAAGGAAAGTGTGGGGATTCCGGTTCTTGCCATTGGCGTTCCTACGGTAATTGCGGTTCCCACAATTGTAAATGACGCCATGAATGTTATGGTGTCAGCTATTGGAAAACAGGCGACAAAAAATGTGCTGAAAAAATTCAACGAGGAAGAGCGCTACCAGCTGGCCTGCGAAATGGTGACCCCATATCTGGAGGACATGTTTGTTACACCGAAGGATATTGACGAGGCGGTAAAACGGATAAGCTATACCATTTCGGAAGCCATTAACCAGGCGGCGCTGGCATAATTCTGGCATACAATATAAAATCCGGAATAAAATGGTATTATGAAAAAATATCAGTATTCCGGGAATATAAAAAAATCAAATAAAAAAAGATTTGCGGTATTGGCGCTCCTTATTCTCTGGTTTTTGTGTTTTCCTCCAGAGGAGGATGAGGACATTTTTCTGAAAATGACTGCCCAGATGATACCGCTGCTTACATATGAACAGGAATATGGAAATCCGGAGGTGGACTATGCGGCGGATTACCAGGTTCCGGACTGGTTTTATGAGGATGAAAACGAGGAGCCGGTGAATGGTGATATTATAATGGAAACACTGGAAACGGAGGACAGTGGATTGGACAATTCCGTGACTACCCTGGCGGATGGAACAGGCGGGACAACATATACCAGGGAACAGCTGAAAGAAGCGGATTTCCTGCTCAGCAAGATATTTGTGGTGGACAGCAATACCAGTATGACGAAGGAAGAGCTGGATATCGGGAATCTGCTGGATTCGGATTTGACAGTGGAGGATTTAAAGCAGACAGGGGACAAAAAGGAATATAAAATACTTATTTACCACACCCACGGTTCGGAGAGCTTTGCTGACAGCAGGGAGGGAAAAAAGGAGGATACCATTATTGGGGTGGGGAGTTATCTCACCCGGATTCTGGAGGAGCAGTACGGAATCCCGGTCTATCATGATGAGACTGCCTATGATGTAATTGACGGGGTTTTAGACAGAAGCAAGGCATATGAGAATGCATATAACAGCGTGTCAAAAATATTAAAGGAAAATCCGTCAATTGAGGTGGTGATTGATTTGCACAGGGACGGTGTCGATGAGGAGACCCATCTTGTGACGGAGGTAAATGGCAAGCAGACAGCAAAAATCATGTTTTTAAATGGCGTCAGCCGCTCCAATATGAATGGAGAGATTGAGTATCTGAAAAATCCCAATAAGCTTACCAACCTGGCATTTTCCTTTCAGATGTACCTGACCGGAAAAGAGCATTATGGGGATTATGTGAGAAAGATTTATGTGCGAAGCCTCCGGTATAATCTTCATCTGCTGCCGAGAACAGCCCTGATTGAGGTGGGGGCACAAAATAATACGCTGGAGGAGGAGAAAAACGCCATGGAACCACTGGCGGCAATCCTTTATAAAGTGTTGAGTAAAAAAGAATAATATGCTATAATTATACCAATTATGTAGTCTGGCTGAATAGGGCAATTTATTTCTTCCCGGCAGCCGGATTGTGGAACAGGAGAGAAGAAATGGCACATTTAGACCAGAGTCACATTCGTAATTTTTGCATTATTGCACATATCGACCATGGAAAATCAACTTTGGCAGACCGGATTATTGAAAAAACAGGACTGCTGACCAGCAGAGAGATGCAGGCGCAGGTTCTTGACAATATGGATTTGGAGCGGGAGCGTGGAATCACAATCAAGGCACAGGCGGTGCGGATTGTTTACAAAGCACAGGACGGAGAGGAATATATTTTCAATTTAATTGATACTCCCGGACATGTAGATTTTAATTACGAGGTATCCCGAAGTCTTGCGGCATGCGAGGGCGCCATTTTAGTGGTTGATGCGGCACAGGGAATCGAAGCCCAGACGCTGGCAAATGTTTACCTTGCCATTGATAATGATTTGGATGTCATGCCGGTTATCAACAAGATTGATTTGCCAAGCGCAGAGCCTGACCGGGTTGTAAATGAAATAGAGGATGTCATTGGAATTGAGGCGCAGGATGCACCGCGGATATCTGCCAAGACGGGACTGAATATAGATGAGGTGTTAGAACAGATTATAACGAAGATACCGGCACCATCCGGGGACGTGGATGGACCGCTTAAGGCGCTTATATTTGACAGCAAATATGACGCTTACAAGGGTGTTATTATTTTCTGCCGTCTGTTTGATGGCTCCGTGAGAAAGGGAAGCAGCATTAAAATGATGGCAACCGGGGCAACAGTTGAGGTTGTGGAAGTGGGTATTTTTGGAGCCGGGCAGTTCATTCCACAGGACGAGCTTTCCGCCGGAATGGTGGGATATATTACGGCAAGCCTTAAGGACGTGAAGGAGACCCGGGTGGGTGATACGGTGACGGATGCAGACAATCCCTGTGAGGAAGCCCTTCCGGGATATAAGAAGGCAAATCCTATGGTGTATTGCGGACTTTATCCTGCAGATGGAGCAAAGTATCCGGAGCTCAGAGATGCATTGGAAAAGCTGCAGTTAAACGATGCGGCGTTAAGCTACGAGGCAGAGACTTCCATTGCCCTGGGCTTTGGCTTCCGGTGCGGATTTTTAGGACTGCTGCATCTGGAAATTATTCAGGAGCGGTTAGAGAGAGAATATAATCTGGATTTGGTGACAACAGCTCCGGGAGTTGTGTACCGGGTGTATAAGACGGATGGCGAGATGATTGAGCTTACCAATCCATCGAATCTTCCGGACCCGTCCCAGATTGATTATATGGAAGAGCCCTTTGTGGCTGCGGAAATCATGGTGACAAAGGACTATGTGGGTGCGATTATGCAGCTGTGCCAGGAGCGGCGCGGTGTGTATAAGAGCATGGAATATATGGAGGAGTCCAGGGCACTTTTAAAATATGACCTTCCTCTTAATGAGATTATTTATGATTTCTTTGACGCGTTAAAGTCCCGTTCCAGAGGATATGCGTCTTTTGACTATGAGCTGAATGGTTATGTCCGCTCTGACCTTGTGAAGCTGGATATTCTGATTAACAAGGAGGAGGTGGATGCCCTTTCCTTTATTGTACATGCTGATACCGCCTATGAGAGAGGCCGTAAGATGTGTGAGAAGCTAAAGGGTGAGATACCGAGACATCTGTTTGAGATACCGATACAGGCAGCCATTGGAAGCAAGATTATCGCCAGAGAGACGGTGAAGGCGCTTCGCAAGGATGTGCTTGCCAAGTGCTATGGCGGCGATATTACCCGTAAGAAAAAGCTGTTAGAGAAACAGAAAGAGGGAAAGAAGCGGATGCGCCAGATTGGAAATGTAGAGATTCCGCAGAAGGCATTTATGAGTGTGCTGAAGCTGGATGATGAATAAAAGTGCCAGGGGGAAAGCAATGGAGAAAAAACCAGAGATAAGGGAATTGAGTCTGTATGTGCACATTCCGTTCTGTCAGGCAAAATGCAATTACTGTGATTTCCTGTCCTTTGGCGGATGTGGATACAGTGTCCAAAAGCAGTATGCGGAGGCACTCTGCAGGGAGATTGAAGCATATGAACCCATTGCAGAAGAGTACAGGGTAAAAACTATTTTTTTTGGAGGCGGAACCCCTTCTTACATGGATGCGGCTTTATTGGAACAGGTAATGGAAAGCATCCGCAGAGTGTTTTGTGTGAAGCAGGATGCGGAGATTACCATAGAGGGGAATCCGGACAGCTTAACAAGGGAAAAACTGGCAGTATACCAGAAAATGGGAATTAACCGTCTGAGCATCGGTCTGCAGAGCGCCAACGACGATATGCTAAGGGTTCTCGGCAGAGTACATAATTATGACCAGTTTATTGCGGCGTACAACAGTGCAAGACAGGCAGGCTTTAACAATATCAATGTGGATTTGATGTCCGGTCTGCCGGGGGAGAGCCGGGAATCCTATATCCGTACGCTGGCAAAGGTAGTAAAGCTGCAGCCGGAGCACATTTCAGCCTACAGTCTGACCGTGGAGGAGGGTACGCCCCTTAGTGAAAATGAGGAGCTGTTAGAGCTTCTGCCCTCTGAGGAGGAAGACCGGCAGCTGTATGCCCGGACAAAGCTGCTTTTGAAGAACAGTGGATATGACAGGTATGAGATATCCAATTATGCAAAGCAGGGGTTTGCCTGTCAGCATAATATTGTGTACTGGACCGGAGGAGAATATTTAGGAGTTGGTCTGGGGGCATCCTCTTATCTGAAGGTATGGCTTGGGGAAGACCGCTGTGAAACCCTGAGATTCCATGGAGTGGAAAACATGGAGGAGTACACAGGGCGTTTTTTACAGAGTAACGGCATGATGGAGGATGATTATACCAATCTGTTTCATGCCTTTGAAGACAGTGGGGAAGAAAGCCCTATGGACAAATACAGACAGTATGAGGACAGTGCCCTGCTGGAGTTTATCCGTGATTATTACAAGGATTTGCACTTTTCAACCCGCAGGGATGAGATGGAGGAGTTCATGTTTCTAGGGCTTCGCATGACAAGGGGAATCTCAAAGGCAGAATTTCAAAAACGGTTTGGCACTGCCATAGAAAGTGTGTATGGTAAAGTCATTACGAAATATAAAGAAAAAGAACTGCTGCTGGAAGAAAATGGCAGGCTGTATCTCAGTGACGCCGGAATTGATGTCAGCAATGTAATAATGGCAGAGTTTATGTTATAGCTTAGGGAAGGATGGAAGTGTAGGATGAGGCTGCTGAAAAAATATGTTACAATGTTCCGTGAGGATATGAGGGACGTTATGTCCCGGCGCTGTGGACTGGACGAACTGAACAATTTTATAATACTGATAGGGTTTATTTTTATTCTGATTTCCCTGTTTTCCAAAAAATGGGTGTTTACCCTATTGGGAGCATTTTTTGTAATACTCTGCTATGTCCGGGTCTTTTCAAAAAAGCTGGATAAGCGGCGGAAGGAAAATGATTTCTATATGCGGTATATGGGGAGAGTGGTAGAGGTTGTCCGGTATATAAAGCTATGTGTGCGTATGAAAGTGAAAACCATAAAGGATGAGGAATATGCATATTTTGTATGCAGCACCTGCAAACAGATTGTCCGTGTGCCAAAGGGGAAAAATAAGGTCAATATCCGTTGTCCAAAGTGCAACATGACATTTATCCGGCGGACATAAAATTGTTAAATTTTGTACATGATTGCCTGTACCGGGGTATGGGAAGAATATAATTATAATATAAGGAGGAGTTTCATGGGTGGTTTAATGAGGCAGAAAAACGGGAGTTACAGGAAGAAAAGGCGGATACAGAGATTTTTAAGCATTGTCCTTACGGTGCTGATGATTGGCGTATATCCGCTGGAGGCATTTGCATATGAGCCTGTAGTGGGGACAGAAGAGGAAATAGCGGAGTGTCAGACGGCAGCGGCAGGAGAGCGTCTTACCATAAATGGTGTGGTATTTGAGGTTATTGATGCATCTGCTAATACACTTCGGGTTGTTGGTTATACCTCCGATATGGCAACGCAATTTCCATTGGGAGATGACGGTTCCTGGGAAGGAACCATTTCCTATAATGGAACCACCTATACCATAACAGAGGTGGCGGATGGGGCCTTTGCAAACAGCAGTGTGAAATATATATCTTTTCCATCTACCATTACATCCTTCGGGCAGGGAATATTGGATGGGTGCAGCAATCTTCAGACGGTGGAAAATGATTCCACAACTGCAGCGTTTCCACTTCCTGAACTGGAACTGGGATATGTCTGGTATGATTATGCTACCAGCAAAGAATATACCAGTATTATGAATGGAGTTGCTGTGGAAAAAATCTCGAAAACCGTATATGATATTACCTTTTACAGCCAGGGTGGGACTGCGGTTTCAGCCCAGAGAGTTGTGGAAGGCGGGTGCATAGAGGAACCGGAAGCACCGGAAAGAGAAGGATATGTTTTTAAAGGCTGGTATACCAGCTCTACCTGTACGGGAGCTTCCTTTGATTTTTCAACACCGGTAACCAGAGTATATAACCTGTATGCAAAATGGGTAGAGATTAAAGAAGAATCGGAGTTTACTGTGTTGAAGAATGGTTATTCCGAATCCGTTACATTTGCTTCAAAGGAAAATAAATGGTATAGCTTTACACCAGCGGTTTCCGGTACGTATCAGATGACTACCAACTCCACCTCTGTCTACATAAATTACTATGGGACAGATTATGCCGGTGATGTACAGGCTTCAGGATTGAGCTTTTCCGGGGAGCTGGAGGCAGGCAAAACATATTATTTCCGGCTCTACTATAACGGCAGTTCGGCAAAGACGGTTAACCTGACCTTTGCCGGTACCTCAGCAAAGGCAATCAGTACGTTGGATATATCGGCGATACCGAGCCATACCTATACGGGAAGCGCGATTAAGCCGACGGTTACAATAAAGGATGGAACAAACACCTTAAAGCTTGGCACAGACTATACAGTTTCCTATTCCAATAATACCAATGCTGGTACGGCAACCGTAACCATTAACGCTGCAGGCAGTACATATTATGGAAGCACAACAACAACCTTTACCATTTTGCAGGCAGCTGCACCATCCAGTGTGCCGGTATCTGCCATGGAGGTTTCAAGCAATGTGAAAACAGTTGGGGAGGTGTCCCTTACTGCATATCCAAACTGGAGCTGGCAGAGTGCAGATAAAACAAAGGTACTGGTATCCGGCGGCACGGTGACAGCCGTGGCGGAATATACAGGCTCAGACAAGGCAAATTACAAACAGACCACCGTTACCGTTTCCATTACACGGCTGGCACCGGTGGTAACCAATTTTGAACTGAATGCAACGCAAATAGAGTTAAATGGTGGGGAAACCTTTATATTGAAGGTAGAAGGCGTTACTCCATCGGATGCGGTTTTCTCAACAGTAACCTACAGCAGCAGTGATACAAAGGTTGCAACGGTAGGAACAGATGGAACAATCACGGCAAAAGCGACGGGGACGGCTGTCATTACAGCTAAGCTGGATTCGGTAACAAAGACCTGTACGGTTTCGGTGACGAATCCGGTTTCAAGCTTTAGCTTGACTAAGACAAATGTCAGCCTTTCGGGAGGGGAAATGGTAACTCTGAATGTTACGTCAATTGTCCCGGCGAACCATGATAATTACAGTGTGGCATGGAGCAGTGATAATGAGAGTGTTGCGGCTGTTAAGGAAATCGCTGATGGCTGCGTTGTGACAGCAGGCATGACCGGAACAGCGCACATAACGGCTGTCATTAATGGCATTTCAAAAAGCTGTACCATAGTGGTGAAAAATCCGCTGACAGATTTCGCACTGGATAAAACAACTATGGCATTAAAGGGAGGAGAGATTGGACAGCTGAATATCACCTCCGTAGTACCGTCAAAACCGGATGCCTATACGGTGGACTGGAGCAGCAGTAACACGGATGTTGCGGAGGTTATAAATGGCGAAGTCCGGGCAATGGGGACAGGAACAGCCGGGATTACAGCAACCATTAATGGTATCAGCAGAACCTGTATGGTTTCAGTAACCAATCCGTGTACGTCATTTGAACTGAGTGCATCGCAAGTCACGCTTATTGAGGGGAATACTTATACACTGTCGGTTGCATCCACAACTCCGGAAAATGCAGATAAGGACTACAGCATCAGCTGGATTAGTAACCGGGAGGATGTGGTTACCGTTTCCGGCGGTATGCTGACGGCGTTAAAGGAGGGCTCAGCTGTCATAACAGCCCGGCTTACCAGTGCGGCGGGAACCTTTGAGCGAACCTGTACTGTAACGGTAAATGCGGCTACGGAGAAATTAACGGACATTACAGTGGAGCCTGCCGGTATGAACCTGAAGGCAGGGGAAACAGGAGTAATTCAGGTGACACCTGTGCCGGAGGGAGCATCCCTTGGCGAGAAAACCTACAGCTCTACGAATACAAGTGTTGCTGAGGTGGATAAGACCGGCAGGGTTACAGCAAAAAAGAGCGGAACAGCTGTAATTACAATCACAGCAGGAGGATTTACAAAGCAGTGTACTGTAACGGTAACAAATCCTCTGGTAAGCTTCAGTCTGAATAAGACAGTTACCACCATTTCAGCCGGAAGCTCAGAAATCCTTGTTATTACCACTACACCAACGAATCCGGATGCCTATACGATTAACTGGACAAGTGATAATACCAGTGTCGCAACAGTGGACAGCAACGGTAAGGTATCAGGAGTATCCGGCGGTACGGCTACTATAACCGCGACAATAAACGGAATCCAGAAGCAATGTGTGGTTAAGGTAGAGGAGAAAGCAGCAGCTTCCTATACAGTCCGGTTCATGGATGAAAGCAATCGTGAGCTGGAAAGCAGGGAGAACCTTGCACAGGGAAGCACCATAATCCTGCCGGCAATTGCTTCACGACAGGGGTATACCTTGCAGTGGAAAAACAAGGTAGACGGCAGGCTGTATAACCAGGGTGCCAGTGTTACCGTTACCGGTGATATGGAATTTGTTGTAAATGCCCGGAAAATACTGGTTTCCCAGATTACCTTGGATGCTACAGGGAAAACCATTGAAGTAAATGAAAGCTTTGTATTGGGCATAAGTGTAAAGCCGGATAATGCCCTTGACCGGAGTGTACAGTGGAGCAGCAGTAATACAAAGGTTGCCACGGTGGATTCCAACGGCAGGGTTACAGCAGTTGCAGCCGGAACCGCAGTGATTAAGGCGGCGGCAAAGGATGGCAGTGCCAGATATGCAGTCTGCAATGTAACAGTTAAGGAACCGGAGCCGGAATATATAGCGGTGGAGAGTCTTAAAATCACCGGTTCCACAAAGAAGGTTGCACCGGGTAAGAAAATTACCTTAAAGGTGAGTGTAAGCCCTGCCAACGCAGATAACCAGCAGGTTATCTGGAAGGTAAGCAATAAGAAATATGCCTCCGTCAACAGCAAGGGCGTTGTAACCACCAAGAAAGCGGGAAAGGGCAAGAAGGTGACGGTTACCGCTGTCTCTGCAGAAAATGGAAGCATTAAGGAAACCTACAAAATTAGTATTATGAAAAATGCGGTGAAGAAAATAAAGTTGACGGGAAAGACCACATTAAAGAAAGGGAAATCCACTACCATAAAGGCAAAATTCACACCGGCTAAGAATATCAGCAAGGAGCTGACCTGGATTTCAAGCAATAAGAAGATAGCAACCGTATCCTCAAAGGGAAAGGTTACAGCAAAGAAGAAGGGAAAAGTTAAGATTACAGCCAAGGCGAAGGATGGAAGCGGCAAGAAAGCCACCATTACAATCCGAGTAAAATAAAGAATGCAGATTCTATAAAAAGAGCGAAAGTCCGGGAACATTTTCCGGACTTTTGTTATGGAAGGAAGAAACAGATTTTTCATAGATTTTTTTCAAGATTTTCACCTTTTTTTCTTGACAAACCAACATCCCGGTGGTACTCTATATGCAGATGTTAGCACTCGGGCACAATGAGTGCTAATAATCAAAGAGGATAAAGTGAAGCTGTAATATGGATTTGGAGACGGAAGGAGTATGATGCATGGAGTTAGATGAGCGAAAACTGAAAATATTGAAAGCAATCATTTCTAACTACTTAGAGACCGGAGAACCGGTTGGCTCAAGAACCATTTCCAAATATACGGATTTAAATCTGAGCTCTGCAACAATCCGGAATGAGATGGCAGATTTGGAGGAGCTGGGACTGATTATGCAGCCTCATACATCTGCCGGACGGATTCCCACAGACAAGGGATACCGGTTATATGTTGACCGGATGATGGTGGAGAAGGATACGGAGATGGAAGAGATGAAGACCCAGCTGCTAGACAGGGTGGATAAGATGGAATCTCTTTTAAAACAGGTTGCCAGGGTACTGGCATATAACACCAATTATGCGACTTTGGTTACAGCTCCGCAGTATCAGAATTCCAAGCTTAAGTTCATCCAGCTGTCTCAGGTTGATGAAAACCAGCTGCTGGCAGTAATTGTAGTCGATAATAATGTCATCAAAAACAAGATGATGAAGGTTGACAGAATGCTGGGCAATGATGAGGTACTGAAGCTGAATGTCCTGCTCAATACATTTTTACAGGGAGCATCCCTGCAGGATATCAACCTTGAGATGATTCATACCATTAAGGCACAGGCTGGAGAGTTCGCCGATGTCATGGAAAATATTTTCCAGGGTATTGCGGAGGCAATTCATGAGGCGGATGAGGTTGAAATTTATACCAGTGGAACCACCAATATGTTAAAATATCCTGAGCTTGGCAATATTGAGCAGACTACAAAATTACTGGAGGCATTAGAAGACAGACAGGGACTGGATGAGCTGATTGATGAGTCCATGAACAGCGATAATGCCACAGGAATCCAGGTCTATATTGGTGAGGAAGCACCGGTTTCTAATATGAAGGATTGCAGTATTGTAACTGCTACCTACGAATTGGCGGAGGGTGCGAAGGGAACAATTGGAATTATTGGTCCGAAGAGAATGGATTATAAAAAGGTTGTCAGCACCCTTAAAAATCTTACGGGTGAGTTAGATACAATATTTAAGAAGAAAGATTAGAGGTGTCAGAGTGGAAGAGAAGAAAAAGAGTAATGCGGGCAAAAGCGCAGACAAGAAAAGCAAACCTACCGGCAAGGCTGTGGAAGAAAAGGTAGAAGATGTAGCTGTTGAATCCACTGAAGAGACAGAAGTTGAGGCAAAAGAGGTTTCAGAAAAGGAAGAAACCGGTACGAAGCCTGTAAAGGGCAAAAAGGGAAACCGGAGAAGCAGCGGCAATAACAAGGCGTTAGAGCTGGAATTAGAGAAGCAGAAGGAACTGACAGAGGAAGCAAACGACAAATACAAAAGACTGCTTGCTGAATTTGAGAATGCCAGAAACCGGAACGAGAAGGAATCCAAGAAAATGTATGACATTGGAGCAAAGGAAGTACTGGAAAAGCTGCTTCCGGTGGTGGATAACTTCGAGAGAGCGTTACAGACCATTCCGGAGGAGGATAAAGAGAGAGCCTTTGAACAGGGCGTGGATAAGATATACAAGCAGATGATTGTAACCTTAGAGGAAATTGGCGTGGTTCCGATGAATGCCGAGGGAACGGAATTTAATCCGGATTTGCACAATGCAGTAATGCATGTGGAGGATGAAGCCTTTGGTGAGAATATAGTAGCAGAGGAGCTGCAGAAGGGTTACATGTATAAAGAAGATGTGCTTCGCCACAGTATGGTTAAGGTAGCAAACTAAACACAATGTGTTTGGATTTTCTTAAAAACAAATAAAAACATATAGAATTTTAGGAGGACAAAATCATGGGAAAAATTATTGGTATTGACTTAGGTACAACAAATTCATGCGTAGCTGTTATGGAAGGTGGTAAGCCGGTTGTTATTAATAATGCAGAGGGCGCAAGAACTACACCGTCTGTTGTGGCATTCACAAAGACAGGCGAGCGAGTTGTTGGTGAGCCTGCTAAGCGTCAGGCTGTAACCAATGCAGATAAGACCATTTCTTCCATAAAGAGACATATGGGTTCTGATTATAAGGTAGCAATTGATGATAAGAAGTATTCTCCACAGGAGATTTCAGCAATGGTACTTCAGAAGTTAAAGGCAGATGCAGAGAGCTATTTAGGTGAGAAGGTTACAGAGGCAGTTATCACTGTTCCTGCTTATTTCTCAGATGCACAGAGACAGGCAACCAAGGATGCCGGACGTATCGCAGGTCTGGATGTAAAGCGTATCATCAACGAGCCGACAGCCGCTGCATTATCTTATGGTCTTGATAATGAGAATGAGCAGAAGATTATGGTATATGACTTAGGTGGTGGTACATTTGATGTATCAATTATCGAGATTGGCGACGGTGTTATTGAAGTATTGGCAACTGCCGGTGATAACAAGCTTGGTGGTGATGACTTTGATAATGTAATTACCGATTATATGTTAGATGAGTTTAAGAAACAGGAGGGCGTTGATTTATCAACCGATAAGATGGCGATGCAGAGATTGAAAGAGGCTGCTGAGAAGGCGAAGAAAGAGCTTTCATCCTCTACAACAACCAACATCAACCTTCCGTTTATTACTGCAACAGCTGAGGGTCCTAAACATTTTGATATGAACCTGACCAGAGCGAAATTTGATGAGTTAACCGCTCACCTGGTAGAGAAAACAGCAACTCCGGTTCAGACTGCGTTAAAGGATGCGGGACTGACTGCTTCTGAGCTTGACAAGGTATTATTGGTTGGTGGTTCAACCCGTATTATCGCTGTGCAGGATAAGGTAAAACAGTTAACAGGCAAGGAGCCATTTAAGGGTATTAATCCGGATGAGTGCGTTGCCATCGGTGCTTCTATCCAGGGTGGTAAATTAGCAGGTGATGCCGGTGCCGGTGAAATCTTACTTCTTGATGTTACTCCGCTTTCTCTTTCTATTGAGACCATGGGTGGTGTTGCAACAAGACTGATTGAGAGAAATACAACAATTCCTACCAAGAAGAGCCAGATTTTCTCTACCGCACAGGATAATCAGGATGCAGTGGATATCAATATCTGCCAGGGTGAGAGACAGTTTGCAAGAGATAACAAGTCATTGGGACGTTTCCGTCTGGATGGTATTGCTCCTGCAAGACGTGGTGTGCCTCAGATTGAAGTTACCTTCGATATTGATGCAAATGGTATTGTAAACGTATCTGCTAAGGATTTGGGAACAGGAAGAGAGCAGCATATCACGATTACAGCCGGTTCCAACATGTCTGATGAGGATATCGAAAAGGCAGTTAAGGAAGCAGCTGAGTATGAAGCACAGGATAAGAAGAGAAAGGATGCCATTGAGGCAAGAAATGACGCAGATGCAATGGTATTCCAGACTGAGAAAGCATTACAGGATGTGGGAGATAAATTACCTGCTGAGGACAAGACAAAGGTTGAGGCAGACCTCGCAGCCTTAAAGAGTCTGGTAGAAAGCACAGACCCTGAGAATATGAGTGATTATGATGTAGAGCAGCTGAAGAATGCAAAAGAGACATTGATGACCAGTGCACAGAATCTGTTTGCTAAGTTATACGAGCAGAATGGTCCTGGTGCCAATGCTGGAACCGGAGCTGAAGGTCCGGCTGATTACTCAGAGGGTGATGTGGTAGACGGTGATTATACAGAGATTTAATAGGTGATAGAAAATGGCAGATACAAAGAGAGATTATTATGAGGTTCTTGGTGTTTCCAAGACGGCAACGGATGCAGAACTGAAAAAGGCGTACAGACAGGTTGCAAAGAAATACCATCCCGATATGAATCCTGGCGATGCCGAGGCGGAGGCGAAGTTCAAGGAGGCTTCCGAAGCTTATAAGATTTTAAGTGACCCGGATACCAGAGCAAAATATGACCAGTTTGGTCATGCTGCATTTGACCCGAATGGCGGAATGGGAGGTGCAGGCTTTAGCGGATTTGACTTCGGTGATATGGGAGATATCTTTGGGGATATCTTTGGCGATATGTTTGGCGGCACCAGAACCCGGCAGTCAAATGGTCCGATGAAGGGTGCCAATATTAAAACCAGTGTTCGTGTGAAATTTGATGAAGCGGTATTTGGCTGTCAAAAGGAATTAGAGCTACCGCTTAAGGATGAATGTGTCGTCTGTCATGGTACTGGCGCCCAGCCGGGACATACACCGGAGACCTGTACGAAATGTAACGGTAAAGGACAGGTGGTATTTACACAACAGTCATTGTTTGGTGTTGTCCGCAATGTGCAGACCTGTCCGGACTGTAGCGGAACCGGTAAGGTGATACGGTATAAGTGTACCCAGTGTTCCGGTACGGGTTATGTGAAGAGTAAGAAGAAAATCCAGG
The DNA here is from genome assembly GCA_900544905.1 of uncultured Clostridium sp. Lineage (GTDB taxonomy): Bacteria > Bacillota > Clostridia > Lachnospirales > Lachnospiraceae > CAG-590. The sequence continues at coordinate 18,572 of UQXF01000001.1, read as the reverse complement.
TGGTAGTACCGGCTGGTATCGACAATGGTCAGAGCATCCGTATCCGTGAAAAGGGAGAGCCGGGAGTGAACGGCGGCGGAAGAGGAGATTTGCTGGTTACCGTGTTAGTAGACCGGCATCCGCAGTTCCAGCGGCAGGAATATGACCTGTTTTCAACGGAACCGATTACCTTTACCCAGGCAGCCCTGGGCGGCAGAATTACCATCAATACCATCGATGGACCGATGGAGTATGAAATTAAAGCCGGTACACAGACGGATACAAAGATTAAATTAAAGGGCAAGGGTGTTCCTACCCTGCGGAATAAGAATGTCCGTGGTGACCACTATGTAACTTTAGTGGTTCAGGTTCCGGATAAACTGACGGAAGAGCAGAAGACCATACTGAATAATTTTGATGAGGCGACGGGCTCAACAGCCAGAAGGTCAACGGATTCTTCAGGTGACTTCAGCTTTGGCGGTCATAAGAAAAAAGGATTTGGAAAGAAGAAATAAAAAATGTGCAAATGGCATCCCTGCAGCAGGTAATAAAATTGCATGGGATGCCTTTTTGTGCTATAATTCTTTTGTTTAAAATGCAGGAAAAGAAAAGGAATAATTGGAATCATGAAATGGACAAAGATTACAGTTGAGACAACAACAGAGGCAACGGATATGTTGAGCTTTCTGTTAGGTGAATATGGCGTGGAGGGAATTGAGGTGGAGGATAATATTCCTCTGTCAGAAGCGGATAAGCAGGCGATGTATATTGATATTCTGCCGGAACTGCCGCCGGATGACGGTACAGCCCGTATCTCCTGTTATGTGGATGACACAATGGATGTACAGGAATTATGCCGTTATATCACAGGACAGCTCAAAGAAATGTCGTCTTATATGGATGTGGGCTCGTGCAGGCTGTCCATCGGAGAGACGGAGGATAAGGACTGGATTAATAACTGGAAAGAATTTTTTCATCCCTTCCGGCTGGAGGAAAATATCTTAATCCAGCCTACGTGGATAGAGGAGACAGACGCAGGGGAAGAGGATATTGTGGTGTATATTGACCCGGGAACCTCCTTCGGAACGGGCTCCCATGAAACCACAAAGCTTTGTATATCCAATCTTAAAAAATATATCCGCTCTGACGGTACAACGGAGGTGTTAGACGCCGGGTGCGGCAGCGGAATCTTAAGTATTATTGCAATGAAGCTTGGAGCCAGAAGGGTTTTTGGCATTGACATTGATGAGCTGGCGGTGAAAGCAAGTAAGGACAACTTAAAGCTTAACCGGATACCGGAGTTAAGTTACACCGTTGTAAAGGGAGATGTGATTGGAGATAGAGAATTTGCCGGGAACATTGCAGAAATTGGACAGTATGATATTGTGGTTGCAAATATTCTGGCAGATGTTATAATTCCGTTATCAGCGGTAATCAGACCGTTTATGAAGGAAAACGGAGTGTTTATCACATCGGGAATTATTAATACAAAGGAAGAAGCGGTAAAGTCTGCCCTGCTTGAAAACGGGTTTGAAATTGAGGATGTACAGCATATGGGAGAATGGGTGTCTATTGTGGCAAGATAATCGGAGAAAGGGAAGAAATGAAAATAAAAGAGCTTTTGAAAAAGAACTGGAACTATATAATTGCATTTTTACTGCCATGGATATTGGTTGTCATTCATTCCATTGTGAGGGATTCATGGCTTACCGGTAATGGCAGTATTTTATCAGGTGAGGCTGGCACGGTGTATTACGGACTGTACGTGGAGCTGTGGGATAAGGTGCATCAGGGAGGCTCGCTGTTTTTCAGCTGGAATGCCGGTATGGGAACGGATTATCTGGTTAATCTGTTTCAATACCTGATATCACCCTTTACGCTTTTGGTTCTGGTGATTCCAAGGAGCGGCATTGCAAATATGCTGCAGTTTATTATGGTGCTGAAATGGTCCCTTGCGGCAGTGACCATGACCGGTTTCTTTATGCATACAAAGCACAACCGCATTGAGAAGCACAAAAGGTTTATGAGTCTGGTGCTGGCGGCATGCTTCTTCTTCGGCAATGCCGTGATTCAGTCGCTGTCCAATGTCAGCTGGGGAGATATTTTGATTTTATTCCCGCTGGCGTTGCTGCTGGAGGAAAAAATGGCAGAGGGCAGAGGCTTCAAACGCTTTTATGCGTGCCTTGCAGCTATGCTGCTGTGCAATTTCAGACTGGCTGTACCAGTTTTGGTTTTTCTGGTTTTGTGGTATATCCTGCAGTTTGATACGCAGACAAGGGCGGACAAAAAGAATATCTGGCGGTTTGTATACTGTGTTCTGGCAGCCCTGTTGACGGGAATGGCAGTAATTTTACCATGTGCCGCAATGGGAAGCGGTATGGCATACGGGGAGGAAAGCGCCGCCGCCTTTGTGAAGAGCCTGCTGGTATCCGGGACAGATTTTATCCAGCGGTTGTTTGTATGTGATTCCCTTAATTTTGCACAGTCGGGACAGCCCATGCTCTATATTTCCGTGGCAGCTGTGGCAGTGGCTTTGCTGTATGTTTTTATTCCGGCAGGGAAGCGGCAGAAGGGAATATGCATTCTGTTATTAATACTGCTGATTGCAGGCTTAACCAGTGGTGCAGGCAGTCTTCTCTGGCATGGGTATATCGGTATGAGCGTAAATCATGCTGACATTGCCTTTTTGCTATCCTTTTTAATGGTTTATATGGCAATGACGGTGTTGGCGGATTTACAGAAGCTGAAAATATGGAATGTGCTGGTGGTGCTGGCGGTGGGAATAGCCGGAATGCTGTATGCCTTTTTCCGAATCCAGGTCTATCTGGACTTTTATGTCTATCTGGCAACCTTTTTATTGTATTTTTTCATTTTGCTGCTTTTGGTGTTTTATTGCAGGAAAAGTATCAAATATCATAACATGCTGATTGTATTTTCCGTGTTCTGTATCGGAGAGCTTGCAGTGAATGCCTATATGCAGATGGATGCCCACAACATGTATCCGGTGGAATCCAGCTATTATAATGGACAAAGCGAGGTACTGGCGGGAACTGTGGAGCCTGAAAAGGGAGAGAGGCTTGCAAATACGCAGACCACGGTGAACTATGGTATGGTACTGAACCAGCCTTCTGCCTCTGCACAGCTTGTAGCAGCAGATACTGCCCTGCAGGATATGTACCGGAAGCTTGGCATGAAGGTATCGGACCAGTATTATGAATATTTTGGGGGCTCACCGCTTTTAAATACAGTATGCAATATCCGTTATGGTATGAGCCAGGATGCAGTGGCATTCAGTGATGTGGAAAAAAAGGGAGAAAACAAAGGCTACAGCCTGTATGAAATGAAACGTCTGGCAGGACTGGGTTATATGGTAAATAAAGAGGTGACCGGTTGGGATTTAGACCAGCTTTCTCCATTTGAGGCTCAGAATAATTTTGTCCGGTGTGCAACAGGAGAAGAGGGAATATTTGAGACGGTAACACCGGAGCTTACCTGCACTTCCCTGCTGGGAGGTGAGAGACTGGAGGAGGAGCTGACACATGACCACGAAGAGGGAGAGGTGCATGTGCAGGAAGAGACGAATCCGGTCACGGTGGTGGAGTTTGATACCAAACAGCAGAATTATCATTATTTTTATGAAAAAATGTATTCTGCAGATGTGGTTACCGCAAGCTTTGAAGCTGACGGCGTGACGGATTATTATGTATTTTTGAAGAGTGCGGAAGATGTCTATTCCACGGTTGTGGTTGGCGATACAGCGATTTATGAGGATGCCGTTGCCAGCCAGCAGGAGACATTTCATATCGGAGTGGTGGAAAAGGGTGAAACCATATCCATTGTAACAAACGCTGTGACTGACGATTTATCCTATAATACACTTTCCTATCAGATTGCAGCATTTAAGGAGGAAAATTACGCCAGGGTATATGATATATTGAGTGCAAATTGTTACCGCATAGATACTTATGCGGATAACCGGATTACCGGTACCATTGAGGCTGGTACAGACGGAATTATGATGACTTCCGTTCCGGCAGCAAAGGGATGGAAGGTATATGTGGATGGTAAGCTGACAGAGTATGAGAACATTGGTGGGGCGCTTATCGGAATCCCTTTAACGGAAGGGGAGCATAAGGTGGAATTTCGCTATGCAACGCCTTATTCCGGAACAGGCGGCGTACTGGCGCTGGTGGGTATTTTCCTGTTTGCGGGGTACTGTGTCTGGGAGAAAAAACAGAAACCATCAGAAGAGGAAGCTTAATATGCATCGTTTTTTTGTAGAACCGGAGCAACTGAATAGGGATGGGATTCGTATTACCGGGGAAGATTATATGCATATCCGCAATGTACTGCGGATGAAGCCCGGAGAGGAGCTTTTGCTGTGTGATGAAAGCGATAAGGAATATCTCTGCCAGATAACGGGCTATAATGAAAAAGAGGAAGCCGTGGAGGTTAAGGTGACGGATATTTTCGCAAATACGAGGGAGCTGCCGGTGGAAATTACGCTCTTTCAGGGCTATCCCAAGGGGGATAAGCTGGAAACCATCGTCCAGAAGGCGGTGGAGCTGGGAGCGGCAAGGATTGTTCCCGTCATGATGAAGCGGAGTATTGTTAAGCTGGATGCCAGAAAGGCGGAAAAAAAGACCGCCCGGTTAAACAGTATTGCCCTGAGCGCTGCCAAACAGTCCAGGCGTGGGAAAATACCGGAGGTTATGCCGGTTATGAGCATGAAGGAAGCTGCTGCATATGCCCGGAATATGGAATATGTGATTGTACCCTATGAGCAGGCAGAGGGCATGGCTCATTCGAGAAAGGTGATAGAGGATGCTGTTGGCAAGGCTTCCGTTGCTGTTTTTATCGGTCCGGAGGGCGGCTTTGAGCCCTCGGAGGTGGAGATGATTCAGGCAGCCGGAGGCAGGACAATATCCCTAGGACATCGTATATTAAGGACGGAAACCGCTGGAATGACAGTATTATCCCTTCTGATGTTTCAGATAGAGGAGGACAAGCCGGCAGAGAGACCGGAAGGAACAGATATATAGAAGGATGGAGACAGCAATGGAAGTATATTTTGACAATGCAGCAACAACAAAGATAATTCCCGAGGTAAGGGAAATTATGCTGGAGACCATAGATAAGGAGTATGGAAATCCTTCTTCCATGCATTTAAAGGGTGTGGAAGCAGAAAAATATATCCGCTATGCCAGAAATGCCATCAGTAAGCAGCTGAAATGTGAACCGAAGGAGGTTATTTTTACATCCGGAGGTACGGAATCCAACAATCTGGCTCTGATTGGAGCGGCGCTTGCCAATAAGCGGGCGGGAAACCATATCATTACCACCGGTATTGAACATGCCTCTGTCTATAATCCGGTATTGTTCTTACAGGATATGGGCTTCCGGGTCAGCTTTTTAAGAGTGGATAATAAGGGAAAGGTTGATTTGGAGCATTTGCGGCAGGAGTTGTGTGAGGATACGATTCTGGTGTCTGTCATGGCAGTGAATAATGAGATAGGGGTAATCGAGCCTATTGAGGAAATCAGTGCTGTTATAAAAGCGTATAATCGAGAAAAGCAAAAGAATATCCTGTTTCATGTGGATGCGGTACAGGCGTTTGGAAAACAGCTTCTTTATCCGAAGCGGATTGGCGTGGATTTACTTTCCATCAGCGGACATAAGATTCACGGGCCAAAGGGAAGCGGAGCCCTGTTTGCGGACAGCAGTGTGAAGCTTAAGCCGGTTCTCTATGGCGGCGGCCAGGAGAAGGGCATGCGCTCCGGTACGGAAAATACGGCGGCAATTGCGGGAATCGGCAAGGCAGCCGAGATAATGTATAGCCGCCTGGAGGAGAACAGGGAGAAAATGAATGCGGTGAAACATGCATTGCTTACAGGGGCAGTTTCCATTGACGGAGTGACGGACAATTCGGGAGAGGCACCCCATATTGCCAGCTTAAGCTTCCGGGGTGTCCGCAGCGAGGTGCTGCTCCACGCACTGGAGGAAAAGGGGATTTATGTCTCTGCGGGCTCTGCATGCTCCTCGAACCATCCGGCTGTCAGCGGTGTGCTGAAAGCCATAGCTTTGGACAAGGATTTACTGGAGTCTACCCTGCGCTTCAGCTTTAGTGAGTATAATACGGTGGAGGAGGCAGAATACACAGTACAGGTGTTAAAGGAATTACTGCCGGTGCTTCGCCGGTTTACAAGAAAATAGTGGTGAGAGCCACAGCCCTGCCGGGTGCAGGGGCGATAAATGAAGGAGAATGGATTGATGGAATATAAGACATTTTTGATAAAATATGCGGAGATAGGAACAAAGGGAAAGAACCGGTATGTATTTGAGGATGTTCTCTGCAGGCAGATAAGGGAGCATGTGGAGCATCTGGGAGAATTTTCCATACGGAGGGAGTACGGAAGAATATTTTTACAGGCAGATTCCGGTTATGATTATGAGGATTTAATCAAGGAGCTGCAAAAGGTATTTGGAATTGTGGGAATCTGTCCCATTGTAGTGGAAGAGCGTATGGAGTTTGAGGCGATAAAGGAGAAAGCCATTGCTTACATGAAGGAGTGCTATGGCGACAGCAGGCTTACATTTAAGGTAAATGCCAGAAGAGCCAACAAGGCTTTTCCTATGAAGTCGATGGAGCTGAATGGCGAAATCGGACATTTCATACTGGAGAGCTGCCCGAATCTGTCAGTGGATGTGCATAAACCGGATGTTTTGTTAAATATTGAAATCCGGGACCAGGTTTACCTGTATTCCCGGACAATCAAGGGTGCCGGTGGACTTCCGGTGGGTACAAACGGAAAGGCGATGCTGCTGCTTTCCGGCGGAATTGATTCCCCGGTGGCAGGCTATATGATTTCCAAGCGCGGCGTGGAGCTGGAGGCTGTGTATTTTAATGCGCCGCCCTATACTTCTGAGCGGGCAAAGCAGAAGGTTATTGATTTGGCGAGAATCGTATCCGGATATTCGGGAAAGATACGCCTTCACATTGTGAATTTTACGGATATCCAGCTTGCCATATATGAAAAATGCCCGCATGAGGAGTTAACGATTATCATGCGCCGCTATATGATGAAAATTGCGGAGGAGCTGGCGAAGAAAAACGGCTGTCAGGCGCTGGTTACCGGTGAGAGCATCGGTCAGGTGGCAAGCCAGACCATGCATAGCCTGGCATGTACAAATGAGGTCTGTACCATGCCGGTATTCCGTCCCTGCATTGGAATGGACAAACAGGAGATTATAGACATTTCAGAGGAAATTGACACCTATGAGACATCCATTCTTCCTTTTGAGGACTGCTGTACCATCTTTGTGGCAAAGCATCCGGTGACAAAGCCGGTTCTGGAAATTATAAAACGCTCAGAGTTAAAGCTGGCAGACGTGATAGATGATTTGATGGAAAAAGCTCTGGACACGGTGGAGGTTGTGGAAGCACGGGTGGAGGACCTGACCAATTAAAATAAAAAAAGGAACTGGGCTTCCTCCGGTTCCTTTTCATAATTCAGAACAGACTTAAATGATGTATGGCTCAAGTGCCTTAAGAATTTCGGTGTCATCGCCCTCTGCATGGATATTGAGGTCGATAGGCTGTGAAATATCCAGACTGAAAATTCCCATGATAGATTTGGCGTCAATTACATATCTGCCGGACACCAAATCAAACTCTGCATCAAACTTGGCAATGTCATTCACAAAGCTTTTTACTTTGTCAATGGAATTTAAAGAAATTTTGACTGATTTCATAATGTTTCCTCCTAATCTGCTATTATATGCCAATTGGCATTTCTGCTCTTATGATAACTTTTTAAGGGGTAAAAGTCAATATCAAATAATGGGCAAAAAAATGAATTAACAAAGAGGGGGAAATGTAAAATTGTTGAAAAATACGGATAAGATTAATATGAAGGATAAAAGCAGTATATATGGAAAAGAGAGAGAGCATTTTAAAAAATAAAAGAGCAGCCATTATCAATCTGGGCTGTAAAGTGAATAAGTATGAAGCGGACGCTATGGCGGAAAAGCTGCTGCGGGAAGGCATGGAGCTGGTGGAGCCAGAGGAGGCAGCGGATGTGTATATTGTCAATACCTGCTCCGTTACCAATATGGCGCAGAAAAAGTCACGGCAGATGTTGAGAAGGGCAAAAAAGCATAACCCGGATGCGGTCGTGATTGCGGTGGGCTGTTATGTCAATGCGGAGCATGACAACCTGCGGGAAGCGGATTTTGTGGATATTGTGGTGGGCAATAATCTGAAAAAGGACATTGTCAGTGTGCTTACGGAATACTTTATGCAGACAGAAGAGAACACCACAGACTATTATCTGGATATCGGAAAGACAGCGGAGTATGAGGAAATGGGAGCCATAGATGCTTCCGTTATGAATCACCAGCGGGCATATATTAAAATTCAGGATGGCTGCAACCAGTTCTGCTCCTATTGTCTGATTCCTTACACAAGAGGCAGGGTCAGAAGCCGGAAACCGGAGAATATCCTGTCGGAAATCAAAAAGCTTGCCATGGAGGGCATAAAGGAATTTGTATTGACGGGAATCCATATATCATCCTACGGAATTGATTTTGCAGGGGACAGTGTGCAGTATGATGAAGCCATGGGCAGGGTGCCGGAACGGACAGAGAGCGTCACCGGTCTTGGAGATTTGATATATGAGATTGAACAGCTGCCGGAGGTGGAGAGAATCCGTTTAGGCTCCTTAGAGCCCCGTATTATTACCAGTGAGTTTCTGGACAGGATTGGAAAGAGTGATAAGCTTTGCCCGCATTTCCATTTATCCCTGCAAAGCGCCTGCAATGAGACCTTAAAGCGCATGAACCGCAAATATACAGTAGAAGAGTTCAGTGAAAAATGCCGGCTGCTACGGGATTATTTTGAGAAGCCTGCCATAACAACCGATGTAATTGTGGGATTTCCCGGAGAAACGGAACAGGAATTTTCCAAGACACTGGAAAATTTAAAAAAATTAAACCTATATGAGATTCATGTATTCAAGTATTCCGTGCGTTCCGGCACAGTGGCAGAGAGGCTGCCTTGCCAGATACCGGAGGAGGTAAAGAATACCCGCAGCGACATCCTGTTAGAGCTGACTCGCAGCCAGAAGTGTGCATATGAAACGGAGCTTTCCGGATATGTGGATGAGGTGCTGGTGGAAGAGAGAATAGAGGATGGGAAGCAGACAGAGGCATTGAAAAAAGCAGTGCTGGCAGAGGAAGCTGCCGGGGAGCCGGAAACGGATATGCCGGGGGAGAAGAGAGACGGTGAAACAAAATATTTTACCGGGCATACAAAGCGTTATGTCAGGGTGGCAATCCCTGCAGACAGCAGCCTGATTAACAGGATTGTAAAGGTCAGGCTGGTCTGATTTTGTCAGATTTTTTATAATTTTCTGATGAATAATGAAAAGGCTTTACAGATACGACTTGCAACTTTGGACAAAGTATATTATCATATAGATATCGAAATAAGGACGTGATGCTATGAATAACCAGAATACATTTAATACACAATTTGTAGACGTAGTGAAAGATAATAATCTGCCGGTAACAGAGATTCTTGCCGAGGTTTATACGGCGCTGTCTGAAAAAGGCTACAATCCGGTGAGCCAGATTGTAGGTTATGTAATGAGTGGAGACCCTACCTATATAACCAGCTATAAGAATGCAAGAAGCCTGATTATGAAGGCAGAGCGTGATGAGATTATTGAAGTTTTGTTAGAGAACTATATTGAGACAAGACTGAAGTAGCAGGAGACGAAGGATGCGGATTATGGGACTGGATTATGGTTCTAAGACGGTTGGTGTAGCCCTTAGTGATGAATTGGGAATTACTGCACAGCCTATTATGACCATAGAGAGAAAGTCGGAGAATAAGCTACGAAGAACCTTGGCTAAGATAGAGGAACTTATCGATGAGTATGGGGTTTCTTTTGTTGTGCTTGGATATCCGAAAAATATGGACAATACAGTCGGAGCAAGAGCTCTGGCAACGGAAGAATTTAAGGAACACCTTGAGAGGAGAACCGGATTAGAGGTTGTTTTGCAGGATGAACGTCTGTCTACCGTGGAATCGGAACGGATACTGATGGAGTCAGGAATCCGTCGTGAGAACCGCAAGGAATATGTGGATAAGATGGCAGCGGCAGTTATTTTACAGAGCTATTTAGATGCCAGTAACAGATGAAGAACAGGTTTATTTTGGGAATGGTCTTATTTTGATGGAAGAATGCCCTATGGAGGCAGGGAAAGGAAAAGAGATGGAAGAATTAGAAACAATTGTAATTACCTTTGAGGATGATGAAGAGGTAGAATTTTATGTGTTGGAACAGACACAGCTGATGGGAAAGAATTATTACCTGGTTGCACCGGCAGAGGATGCGGATGCAGAAGAGGGAGAATGCTACATTCTGAAGGAGGACACAGATGCCCGGGACGAGGAGTACGGAATGTATGAATTTGTGGAGGATGAAAAGGAATTGGAAATTCTTTTCCCGATTTTTGAAGAATTGTTAGAAGACAGTGATACGGAGGTAGAATTTTGAAAGTGAATATGAAAAAGGGTGAGCCTTTTAAGAAGAACAGAACGCAGAAGGAAAAGGCTCCCAGCGTGAAGATTATTCCTTTAGGAGGTCTTGAGCAAATCGGTATGAACATTACAGCAATTGAGTATGAAGATACCATTGTTGTAATTGATTGCGGTTTGGCATTTCCGGAAGAGGATATGTTGGGAATTGATTTGGTTATACCGGATATAACGTACCTGAAGGAGAATGCAGAGAAGGTTAAGGGACTTGTGGTAACCCATGGACACGAAGACCATATCGGAGCCATTCCCTATATTGAAAAAGAGTTAAATATACCCGTTTATGCCACAAAGCTGACAATGGGACTGATTGATAATAAGCTTCGGGAGCATAATTTACTGAACAATGTAAAGCGCAAGGTAGTGAAGCACGGCCAGACAATTAATCTGGGATGCTTTCGGATTGAGTTTATCCGCTCCAACCATTCGATTGCGGATTCTTCGGGACTTGCCATTTATACACCGGCAGGAATCCTTGTGCATACGGGAGATTTTAAGGTGGATTTTACGCCGGTATTCGGTGAGACCATTGATTTACAGCGATATGCAGAGCTGGGGAAAAAGGGCGTGCTTGCCCTGATGGCGGATTCCACCAATGTGGAACGTCCGGGCTTTACCCCAAGTGAGAAAAAGGTGGGAAGAACCTTTGATATGCTATTTTCGGAAAACCGGAACAGCCGTCTGATTATTGCAACCTTTGCATCTAATGTAGACCGTGTCCAGCAGATAATCAACAGTGCAGACAAGTATGGCAGAAAGGTAGTCATCGAGGGAAGAAGTATGGTGAATGTTATCAATACTGCTTCTGAGCTGGGCTTTATCCAGATTCCGGATAATACGCTGATTGGAATTGAACAGATGAAAAGCTATCCGGACGAGCAGATTGTACTGATAACCACTGGAAGCCAGGGAGAGAATATGGCTGCACTCAGCAGAATTGCGGCAAATATCCATAATAAAATCAGCATTAAGCCTGGCGATACGGTTATTTTAAGCTCCAGTCCGATTCCGGGCAATGAAAAAGCCATTAACAAGATTATCAATGAGCTGGAAATGAAGGGAGCAAAGGTTATCTTCCAGGATACCCATGTATCCGGACATGCCTGTCAGGAGGAGCTTAAGCTGATATATGCACTGACCAAGCCGCAGTATGCGATTCCGGTACATGGAGAGTACCGTCATCTGAAGCGGCATTCCGAGCTTGCCATGGAGATGGGAGTAGCAAAGGAGAATGTGCAGATTTTAAGTAATGGAACAGTTTTAGAGTTGTCAAAGGATGAGGCAAAAACAGTCGGACATGTGATGGCTCAGGGAATTTTAGTAGACGGGCTGGGCGTCGGAGATGTGGGAAACATTGTACTTCGTGACCGTCAGCATTTATCCCAGAATGGTTTGATTATTGTGGTGGTAACTCTGGAAAAACACAGCAATCTGCTGGTGGCAGGACCGGATATTGTATCCCGCGGTTTTGTTTATGTGAGAGAATCTGAAAATTTAATGGAAGAATGCCATGATGTGGTGGAGGATGCATTAAATGACTGTCTGAACCGCAATATTACAGACTGGGGAAAAATCAAAACCTCCATTAAGGATGAGCTGGGTGAATTTTTGTGGAAACGAACCAAGAGAAATCCAATGATTCTGCCGATTATTACAGAAGTATAGGCAGTTGTCGGGGCTGACAGAGGAAAGATATCCGCCGTTATCGGAGCAGGGAGAAGGTCTTCGGGGAAGGAGAAAGTCATGATTACAGCAGAAGCGGTTAAGTTAAATCAGACAATAAAGAATAGTGAGGAGTATAACCGGTATCAGAAAGCCATGATACAGGTGCGGGAGAACCAGGAGCTTTATCAGGCGATGAATTCTTTCCGGAGACGCAATTATGAGCTGCAGGGGTATGAGGACGGAATCAACCGGTATCAGGAGATTCACAATCTGGCGCTGGAATATGAAAAGGTGCTGCGCAATCCGCTGGTAAATGAATTTCTTGTAGCAGAGCAGATTTTATCCCGGAAAATGGCTGAAGTGTATGAGATAATTGCAGATGGTCTGGAGCTGGATTACAATTATATGGAATAGGGAAAGAATATGACGAGAGATAAAGAGAGTATTTCAAGTATAATTTTACAGATAAGTCTCAGGACATTGGTTAATGTGATACTGGTATTTGTGCTGGTAGAGGGATTTGTGATGACCTATCATTTTTCTTACAAGCTGTTTGCCGATTTTGCCTATGCAGCAGCCTCGCAGGAGACCATAAATATTACCATTGCAGATGGCGATACCGCAAAGGATGTGGCTGTGGTGCTGGAACAGAACGGAGTTGTGGAGAGCCGGTATCTGTTTCTGGCGCGTGCCTATCTGGGAAAATATAACAACCGCATACAGGCGGGAACCTATACAGTGGGTCCGGGGATGACACCGGATGAGATTTGCAAAACAATTTGTGGATTACAAAGCGAGGGTTCGACATGATTGTGGATGAGAGAGTCACCTCCTTTATCAATTCCATGAACCAGGATGATAAGGGGATTGTGGGAGTAATTGAAGAGGAAGCCAGAGCAGATGAGGTGCCGATTATCCGGAGGGAGACAAAGGAATGGATAAAGACCATGCTGCTGGTGAAAAAGCCCTTAAGGGTACTGGAGGTGGGAACGGCTGTGGGATATTCAGCAATTTATATGAGCCGGTTTCTTCCGCCGGAAGGACATATTACCACTATTGAGAAATGGGAACCGCGGATTGTTAAGGCGAAGGAGAATTTCAAGCGTGCCGGTGTGGAGAATAGGATTACGCTGCTGGAGGGAGATGCAGCGGATATTCTGAAGCAGATGGAAGGAACCTATGATTTTATCTTTATGGATGCGGCAAAGGGACAGTATATTCATTTCCTTCCGGATGTAATCCGGCTGTTGGAAAAGGATGGAGTGCTGATATCCGACAATGTTTTGCAGGACGGTGAAGTGTTGGATTCCAAATATGTGGTGAATCGACGTAATCGAACCATTCACGGACGCATGAGGGAGTATTTGTATACCCTCAAGACGCATCCGCTGCTGGAAACATCGATTATTCCACTGGGAGACGGCATTGCCCTGTCGGTTAAGACGCAGAATGCCGGGACCTGAATATTTTTTTGGAAATTTGTCCGGACAGGAAATGGTGAATAAAATGAGAGAGACAGAATTGTTGATTCCGGCGGGAAGCCTGGAAGTGTTAAAGGTTGCAGTAGATTATGGTGCAGATGCGGTGTATATCGGCGGAGAGTCTTTTGGACTCCGGGCGAAGGCACATAATTTCACAATTGAAGAGATGAAGGAGGCTGTCTGTTATTGTCATGAAAATGGGACAAAGCTTTATGTGACAGCAAATATATTTGCCCACAATGATGATTTGGAAGGAATCAGAGCCTACTTTGAACAGCTAAAGCCGGTGGGGATAGACGCCCTGATTATTTCAGACCCGGCAATTTTTATGCTGGCAAAGGAAATTCTTCCGGATGTGGAGCGGCATGTCAGCACCCAGGCAAATAATACCAATTATGGGATTTTTCAGTTCTGGTATAATCTGGGAGCATCCCGGGTGGTGTCTGCCAGAGAGCTTTCCCTAAAAGAAATCAGGGAAATCAGAGAGCATATTCCGGAGGATATGGAGATTGAGAGCTTTGTCCATGGCGCCATGTGTATCTCCTATTCCGGCAGATGCCTGTTAAGCCATTTTCTGACGGGAAGGGACGCAAACCAGGGAGCCTGTACCCATCCCTGCCGGTGGAAATACAGTGTGGTGGAGGAGAAGCGTCCGGGGGAATATTTTCCTGTGGAGGAGGATGACAGAGGAACCTATATTTTCAACTCAAAAGACCTCTGCATGGTAGAGCATATTCCGGAGCTGATGGAGGCAGGAATCGACAGCTTTAAGATTGAGGGCAGGATGAAGACGGCTTTGTATGTGGCGACGGTGGCAAGAACCTACCGGAAAGCCATAGATGACTATAAAAAAAGCCCTGAACTGTATAAGAGCAATCTTTCCTATTACAGAGAAGAGATTGGCAAATGCACATACCGGCAGTTTACCACTGGATTTTACTTTGGAAAAACGGATTCGGATTCCCAGGTTTACGATAACAATGAGTATGTGAAGGATTATGTCTATATCGGCAGGATTGAATCGGTGGATGAAAACGGATACGCACACTTTATACAGCGGAACAAATTCTGTGAAGGGGAACAGGTCGAGGCGATGCTGTTTGACGGAAGCAACCGGGAGCTGACAGTGAAGGAAATCCGGAATGAGAAGGGAGAGAGGGTTGAAAGTGCTCCTCACCCAAAGGAGCACTTGCTGGTGGATTTTGAAATGGCTTTAGAGCCGGGACTGATTTTACGCCGGAAAGACGTCAAATGATTTGCGAAGCTTGGATAATGCTTTTTTTTCAATTCTGGACACATAGGAACGGGAAATAGACAGATGGTCTGCTACCTCTCTCTGGGTAAGCGCTTCGCTGCCGAATAAGCCGTACCGCAGCATAATGACCTGAAATTCCCGGGGCTCTAGCTGCTGCTTTATGGCTAGATACAGATGCTTTATATTATCCTCTAATATAATATGTTCGGCAATGTCCTTTTCGTCATATTCCACAATGTCCAGGAGGTTGATTTCATTTCCCTCTTTGTCTGTGCCGATGGGTTCGTACAGGGAAAATTCCTTCGAGCATTTTCGTTCCTGACGGAGCATCATCAGCAGTTCGTTTTCGATACAGCGTGATGCATAGGTGACCAGGCGGCTGCCCTTTTCCATATCATAGGTGTTGATGGCTTTGATGAGTCCGATGGTGCCGATGGAAATCAAATCATCCGTGTCCCTTTCAAAATTATTGTATTTTTTCACGATATGGGCAACCAGCCTTAAATTATATTCCACCAGAATGTTTCTTGCCTCTAAGTCTCCGTCTTTGCTTCTTTTCAAATAATATAATTCGGATTCCCTGGAGAGAGGTTGCTTGAATGTCTGCATAGGAGTCACCTTAAAGGGCTTTTCATTATTTTATGTGGGAAAAGGGTAAAAGTGCTTTTCCACAAAGGTTTTTGTGCAAATAAACAAAATTATATAAAAGGTTTCTTTTTTTTTGGTAATGTGGTACAATATTAACAATTAAACTTATGAGAGGATTTGCATATGCGTATTGGAGTAGGAAGAAAGAAAATCAGAATGGGTGATTTGCTTGTTGCAGCAGGTGCAATCACCGAAGAGCAATTGCAGGAGGCATTAGCATTACAGAAGGAAAAGGGTCAGAAGCTTGGAAAGACTCTTCTGGACGAGGGCTTCATCAGCCAGGAATTGCTGATTGCAGTGCTGACCCAGCAGCTGGGGGTTGAGTACATAGACCTGAAGGGCTGCAAATTTGATGACGAGGTATTATCCTTGATATCCGAAGATATCGTTATGAAATATAATGTTATCCCTCTTGGATTTGACGAAAACAATCCGAATGTGCTGAGAGTTGCCATGGCAGACCCGATGGATATTATTGCCATTGATGATATATCCATTGTCACAGGCTGTCAGATTGAGGCGCTGCTTGCCATGGAGGATGACATCCAGTCCACAATTGGTAAGTATTATGGTAACCATCAGGCGATGGAGGCGGCAGAGGCGTACCGGAAGGAGCGGGAGCAGGATATGCTGTCCCAGGCAGAGGAGGATGAGGTAAATGCAGACATCGAGAATTCTCCGATTGTATTGCTGGTTAAGCAGATATTGGAGGGCGGTGTAAGGCAGAGAGCTTCCGATATCCATATTGAGCCATTGGAAACTTCTGTCCGGGTAAGATACCGTATTGACGGTGTGTTAAAGCAGGTCATGTCCTATGATTATTCCTTGTTGTCTGGTATTTGTGCCCGTCTTAAGATTATGGGCGGAATGGATATTTCAGAAAAGCGTAAGCCTCAGGACGGTCGTATCTCTATTATGGTAGACCGGAAGGAGTTTGATATCCGTGTATCTATGCTTCCTACTGTATACGGTGAGAAGACGGTTATGCGTCTTACCTCCAAGGATGGCTTGACAAGACCAAAATCCGGACTTGGTTTTACACCGGAGGAGGAGAAGGTATTCGATGGTATCCTGAGCAATCCGCACGGAATCATTCTTGTAACGGGACCTACCGGTTCCGGTAAATCTACAACCCTTTACACGGCGCTCAGTGAGCTGAATACAGAGGATGTTAATATTATCACTGTTGAAGACCCGGTGGAGGCGAATATTGATGGAATTAACCAGTGTCAGGTAAATGAAAAGGCAGAGATGACCTTTGCGGCTGCATTGCGTTCTATCCTGCGACAGGACCCGGACATTATTATGATTGGTGAGATTCGTGACCAGGAGACAGCGGATATTGCGGTTAAGGCGGCTATCACAGGACATCTGGTTGTGTCCACACTGCATACGAATTCAGCAGCTTCTACGGTAACCCGTCTGATTGATATGGGTATTGAGCCGTATACGGCAGGTGATGCGCTGGTGGGTGTCATCGCACAGCGTCTTGTAAGAAGGCTTTGTACCTGTAAGCAGCCGAGATATGCGGAAGATTATGAAAAGAGACTGCTTGGTGTGGGAGATTCAGAAGAGGATGTGGTTATTTATGAGCCGAATGGATGTCCTATCTGTAATGATACCGGATATTCAGGACGAATCGGTGTGTATGAGATGATGCCGGTTTCCAGAAGCCTGCAGCAGGTTATTGCCAGAAATGCTCCGGCAAATGAGATTGAAGAGCAGGCGTTGAATGAGGGTATGTCTACACTGAAGCTTAGTGTAAGCAAGCATGTGCTAAGCGGTATTACTTCTATGTCTGAGATGCGTAAGATTGTATATGAGGCAGGAGACGAGTATTAAGAATATTATGGTTTGCAAAGGTGAAAACCGGCATTATATATAGTAGAAATGCTATGAATATATGGAGAGTGAAAGGGGAAGAAACATGATTGACATCAAAGAGTTATTGACATTTTCGGTGGAGCAGAAGGCGTCCGACGTACATATTGCGGTAGGTATTCCACCGAAGCTCAGGATTAATGGAAAGCTGATTGAGGTAGAGTGTCCGCCGCTGGAACCAATGGATGCGGCAGAGATGATTGGGGCGACGATGCATGAACGCCACAAGCAGATATTAAAGGAACGCGGAGAAGTGGATTTTTCTTTTGACTCCGATGAGACCGGGCGTTTCCGTGTGAATGTATTTATGGACAGAGGAAATATGGCGGCGGCATACCGCCGGGTTGAGACGGTAATTCCAAGACCGGACCAGCTGGGAATCCCGACAGAGGTTGTGGAATTGTATAAGAAGAAGCGTGGTCTTGTACTGGTTACAGGTCCTACCGGTTCCGGTAAGTCCACTACTCTTGCTTCCATTATTAACAAGGCAAATGAGAATTTGACAGACCACATTATCACACTGGAGGACCCGATTGAGTATGTGCATCACCATAAGAAATCCGTGGTAAACCAGCGTGAGGTTGGAATGGATACATTGAGCTATGGCAATGCGCTCCGTGCGGCACTTCGTGAAGACCCGGATATTATTCTTCTTGGTGAGATGCGTGACCTGGAAACGATTTCTACAGCCATAACTGCGGCAGAGACCGGACATCTGGTATTCTCCACACTGCATACCATCGGAGCTGCCAATACCATTGACCGTATTATTGACGTGTTCCCGACACACCAGCAGCAACAGACCCGTGTGCAGCTGGCAATGATTTTGGAAGGCGTTATCTCCCAGGCTTTGGTGCCGGCGGAGGATGGAAGAGGACGAGTGGCAGCCTTTGAGGTTATGTTTGGCAGCCCTGCAATCCGGAGCCTGATTCGTGAAGCGAAGACTCATCAGATTCAGTCCACAATCCAGACCAGCCGTCAGATGGGAATGATTACCCTGGATGACCATTTGTATGAATTGTACAGCTGTCTCTTATACACATCTGACGCTGCCGACGAT